>JAUIJG010000382.1 GCA_030431355.1 bacterium | reverse complement strand
GAAGATAGAAGCACCGGATTCGGAATTGAGGGGTCTCAAATTTGTTTTCCCCACCGGGGTCCGGCCAGGAAAAGAGGTCGCGTTGGTAGAGAACCTCATGCATAGCTTCGACGACAACATTCTTTTTCTGGATGCCAACTTGAAGATTGAAAGAGGAGACAAACTCGCTATTCTAGGACCTAACGGTGCCGGAAAGTCGACTTTGCTTAAACTGCTGGCAGGATTCGAGACCCCTACAGACGGAGAGGTTCGTCTTGGTGAACACAATATAGAGCTTGCCTATTTCGAACAGAACCAGGCTGAAGCCCTGGGCAAAGACAAAACAGTGATTGATACCATAGCCGATGAGGTATTAGACTGGACGGATACGCAAATCAGGACGCTTCTAGGTCAGTTCTTGTTTACCGGAGATTCTGTTTTTAAAAAGGTCGGCACTCTCAGTGGTGGCGAGAAAGCCAGGCTTGCGATTGCTAAATTGCTTACCAGTCCAGCTAACTTTCTCCTATTAGACGAGCCGACAAACCACCTGGATATTCCTGCTAAAGAGACCATTGAAGAAGCTATACGCAAATTTGAGGGGGCGATGGTGCTGGTCTCCCATGATCGATATTTCATTTCGCAAGTCGCAAATAAAATTGCGGTCATAGAAAACTCAACTATTAGAATTTATAACGGCGGCTATGACTACTATCTGGAGAAGCAGGTCGAAGAGAACCAGAGAACTCTAGAGTTGAAGATGGAAGAAGAGAGAAGACAGAGACAGGAAGCCAAAAGACAGAAGCGCATGGATAAGGAAAGAGCCAGAAAGAGTTCGCGCAAGCAAAAAAGCTCCGACCAGTCCGGAGTCAATCCAGGGTCCATCTAATCGATATGGTTTCCAGAGCTGCTTTTAGTCTTTTGTCATTGTTGTTCGTGATGATACCTATGGGGTGTTCATCTTCGGAGCAGGCATCCCATGACAAAAGCGATGAAAAGTCAGCACTCAACAAAGATACAATTGTCGACTCCGGGAGTTTGGGCAAACAAGCCTGGATGAAAGACTACCAGGATGCAAAAGTCTCGGCATTTTCCGAAGATTACGCCGTGGCAGAACAACAATTTGCAAAAGTGCTCAAGCAGGTATCTGATTTAAAAGGCAAAGAGTTACTGGTGGCTGACATCAAAGCCAGAATGGCAAAAATCTATATTAAGCAGGGCCATGTGAACGCTGCATTACCCCTGGTCAAAGAATGCCTTTCGATAGCAGAAAGAGAGAAGGTGGATAGCGCTGAGAATTCTGAGCTACTTGTATTGATGGATGATCTGGCAGAGCTGATTCACGGCTCAACTTCTGCAAACGAAACGGATTATCCACAGAGATTGAAACTTGCTCTGAAATTGCAAAGATTTTCCCATACGGGTATCCACAACCGCTCAATGCTCATTGAAGTAAAGCTTGCCAACTACTACATCGTCAGAGACAAGTTGGAAGAAGCCCTTCCCCACATAAATGAAGCCCTGGCGATTACAAGCGATAAGAATGCCACCAAAGTATTTGGTAAAGTTTCTCTATTGGTTCGCCTCTCACTTCTGCTCAGATCCAGAGGATACGACAAAGAAGCAGACCGAGTTTATTCAGAGGTGTCTAAGAAGCTTGACGAGGTAGCTCCGAAAAAAGCCAGGGCATTTCTATATATGAATATGGGAACCGCATATGGAGCCCAAGGAGATTACAAACAAGCTCTATCTTATCTGAACAAGTGCCTGGCGGAGCAAAAACGTCTTGGCGATATCAGCGGTCAAGCTGCCACATTGATGCAGATGGCTAAGATAGCGGAAGAGAAAGAACAGATAAAAGAGGCTGATCACCTGTATTCCCAGGCGATTGCTCTACAAAGAAAGAGTCCGGGCAGTCTTTCCCAGGATCTGGTAAAAATGCTGGAGCGATATAGAGACTTTTTGTTGCGTCACGGAGACAAGAGAAAGGCAATGATACTGGAGAAAGAGGCTCGTTCTTTTCGAGGCGAGTTTATCGAATACTGATAATGAATGTGCGGACTCAGCCATAATTGATATTTCAACTATTTCAACTATTTCAACCAGATCAACCGAGTCAGAATTCGAGGGGAAGACAGAGTAGCTTCTCTAACCTCTTGAAAGTCTTTCTGAATGCTTCTAGATCTGAGTTATAAGGGTCGGCAATATCCAGGGAAGGCTGGCCAGCAACGATTTCGTTCCTTCTGTTTTTGTTCATCCGGCTCCGGTCGCAATCGCTTCCATCGCCTTCCAATTCAGCAACCCTCAGAATTTTAGAGACTGAATTGGTCGGTGCCAGTTTTCTAACAACCTTTTCATTGCCGGCATCCATAGCCAAAATCAAATCGAAGCGATGGAAATCTTCAACCTCAATTTGTCTGGCTTGGTGCGCCCGTATATCCACACCATTCTCCAGACATACGTCTATAGCTCTTTGATCAGCCCGGCTACCATGATTCCAATCCATGACACCACAAGATTCGATGACACCATCCACGCCATCTTCTAAATAGTTTCTGGCAAGTATTCCGGCGGCCATGGGCGATCGACAAATATTTCCAAGACAGACGAATAAAACGTTCACGATGACGATAAAAATCTCCTGCTTCATATCCTAGGGATTCGCTGCTATTATAATCTAGAATGCCATGAACAAAATTTGCTACACATATATGGTCAGATGTCGCGACGGCTCCCTTTATACGGGATGGACCAACAGCCTGGAAGAGAGAATCGCCTCCCATAACAGTGGAAAAGGCGCAAAGTACACCAGAAATCGTGGTCCTGTGATGTTGGCATACAAAAAAGGGTTTGATACCAAATCAGAGGCGATGAGCCACGAGTACTTTCTAAAGCGTCTTAAGAAAAGCGAAAAAGAAGCTCTGGTGCGTATCTATCTAGCTCGTGAAGTCGAAACCAATTACCATTGCCAGGGCAGTTGACAATTTGAATCTGTCCGCTTTTCACCCGCTGCCTTCTTTCTAGAAGCCATCTCCCGAATTTTATTAAGCAAGACAAGTTCCGGTTTGGGTTGGTTTATGTACTGATCATAATCCGGAGCGTTCAAATATTGGGTCAATCTTGAGCGGCTTGAAGCTTTATTTGCAGAAGTGCCTTCGAAAGGACTACCCGGAGACTGACGCAGATAACTGGGAATGATCAGATTTTTGCCCAGGGTAATGCCTGGAATGATAACCGAGTCAGCCTTCAACATAGTGCTTTTCACCCTGTAAGTCCTATCAATTATATACCTTAGCTCATTGTGTGGCTCTTCCTTTGCCACCACCAGAGACAGCGTTGTGTAGTTGTTTATATCAAGATAGTATCGAGCGAACTGAGCAAGTTCATGGTCCGCGGCGCAGCAAGCAATGTCCAATACCGTTTTCATGTTGTCTCGGAAACCATCTATTCTGCCAAGCTTAAGGTAGGCAAAAGCTCTCAGGGCTTTTACAACAGGGTGGCTTCGATTCAATCGTTGCGCATCCTCAAGCACGTTCAACACCCAGGTGTACTTGCCTTCTTCATAGAACTGAAGGGCTGTCTCCACCAGGGGTTTGAATCGATTGAGATTCGCAAAATGTGAATATTGTCGAATCAAGCAATGCGGCAAGCTTTCCTGCAGCTTCTCGGCAGCTCTTCTGCTAACTTTTGGAAAGTCAAAAACAAGATTACGAAGACCGGTAGAAGAGGCAAATTCTAGAAACGCATCATCATCAACCCGGGGAGAGCCGATTCTAACATTCGTCAATGAAGAATGACCAGCGATTACAGACACGGACTTCTCTCCCAGGTTTTCGCCTACCGCTTCCAGATAATCAAGTCTGGAAAAGTTAGAGATAGTATCGATTCCCTTGTCCGATACCATGGTTTGAATGAGCTGCAATGACTTAAGGTTGCCCAGTGAGGACAACTTTTTGATCCCCTTGTCCGATACCAATCCTCCGTCTATCACCAACCAGTCTAAGGAATCTAGTCGGGAGACATAGTCCATCCCCTTGTTGGTGACGCAGGTTCCGGTCAGGTGTAACTCTCTAAGTTTCTTACAATCTTTCAAAAGTGAAAGTCCCCGGTCCGTTATGCCGGAACCATTCAGGATCATACTCTTCATGTAAGGTAGTTGCTCTTTTCGATTGAGCAAGTCGTTATCGTCCCAGCCGTTAAAGCCGGGAAGATAAAATTCTATGTTGTTTGCCACCGCTCTTTCCCCGAAATATGATCGCTATGTACCCTGCTTCGGTGCTTTTACGGCTGCAAATGCAAAGATCCTTACAATGATTTACCGGTACTTTTTGATCAATGCTTCAAAAGAGGCTGAATCACCATCTACGAAACCACTATATATAAGTTCTTGCCGCCCATCTAGAAAGACAACTCTGGGATATCCGCTGATATTGTATTTCCGGACAAGACTTTTGTTCTCCGGTGCTTCCGCGTCCAGGCTGACAAATTTGATCCCCGGGAACTTTTTAGCGGTCGCCTTGAATACAGGAGCGAACTTCTTGCAGGGAACGCAAGACTTGGTGTAGAACTCATAAATTGTCGCCACATGATCCCGCTTTGCCGAATAAGGTTTTCCAGATTTCGCCGACAACTGCTTGCAAGCCTCTTCCGCCTTGAGACGATACCTCTCGTCCCCGTTTCTTGCCACCCATTTGTACTGCTTTATCGCTTCATCATAATCGCCCAGCTTTCTTGAGGAGCTTGCCAGATATAGCTTGATCATGCTGTTACCGGGCCATTTTTTATCTAGAACTCTCAGCTGTCTTCGGGCTTCTTTCACGTTTCCTGCCCGAAACTCTTTTACGGCGTCGTTAAGGGTTTGGGCACCGGCGCTTCCTGCACAAGAGATTAAAAGTAGAGCGGCTAAAACAATAAGCCTGACTCTTGTCTGGGAACGCATATTAGAATTCAGCTTTATCAAATTTTGCCCTTCTTACGAATCACTTTTACCTGGTGCTCTTTAGAGCATCTAAAACAAGCTGCCTGAGAGATTCGGTCACTGTTCCATCCCTGTGTGTTTTTCCTAGATTGGTTTTCAGCCGGGATTTAATCTGCTCTGCCTTTGAACCATCATTAATGATATCAGAGGCAAGTTTTACATAGTCAGCTGCGGT
>JAUIJG010000381.1 GCA_030431355.1 bacterium | reverse complement strand
CACCACCCAATCCACCAATTGAAGTGGGACTATTGACGAGAATACGACCAGCGTTAATTGCTTCGGCAAATCGCTCCGCCACCGCATCATCTTCGCTAAATACTCCGGCAGTGTGACCGGTACCACCGGCGTAGTTGATGTCCAGCGCCCGGTTTATACCCTGGTCAACAGAGTCGACCAGAACATAACCAAGAACCGGCATCAACTTTTCCACAGCCAGCTTATGGTGCCTGATGTCTCCTTCCATGGGACAGAGAATGATTTTAGTATCCGGAGCCACATCAATACCTGCTTCTTCCGCTACTTTGGCGGCAGGCTGGCCGACCAGACGGTAGTTCATGCCACCGGTACGGGGGTCGATGACCGCTGCGCTGACTTTCTCAACCTCATCTTCGGTACAGATATGGCATCCAAGCCTCTTAAACTCAGCAAGAAGCGGCTCTGCCACCTCCCGGTCGATAACCAGGGATTGCTCACTGGGGCATTCGGTTCCGTTATCAAAAGTCTTGGAAATAATGATGTCCATGGCTGTGGAAGCCACCTTGGCACTCTTATGAACATACACAGGTGTATTTCCGGAACCAACCCCGAGAGCTGGTTTGCCGGAACTGTAAGCGGCTTTGACCATCTGGGTGCCGCCGGTGGCGAAGATCAAATCCACTTCTGGATGAACCATCATCCTCTCAGTCTCTTTACGGAGCCGGGAAGACTTTTCAACCCAGGTTATGAACCCTTTGGGAGCGCCGGCAGCAAGAGCAGCCTCATAAACTATCTTTGCCGCCATGTTGCTGGAGTTAGCGGCCATCAAATGAGGAGAAAAGATTACAGAGTTTCGTGTTTTGGCACAGGCAATACTCTTGAATATCACAGTGGAAGTAGGATTGGTTACCGGAGCCAGGGCGAGAATAACCCCCATGGGCTCAGCGATTTCCACCATATTGGATTCCGGGAGCTCATTAATCACTCCGACGGTCTTTTTGTGCTTGATCTGGTTGTAAAAGAACTCAGATGCCACATAGTTCTTGAGAATTTTATCCTCGGTCACTCCCATTCGAGTCTCTTCATGGGCCATATAAGCAAGAAGAGCAGCGTTTTCTATGGCAGCAATGGTCATCGCCTTGACGATTTTGTCCACTTGCTCCTGGGAATACTGAGTAAAAACAGCCGCAGCTAAACGGGCCTGCCTGACGAGATTATTGGCTCGCTCATCTACCGCGGAATCATTACTCTTGACCGAGACAACCATTTATCGAATAAGACCTCTAACAACTATTAAACACCAGCCACAAAAACAAACCGGCTGCGACCGCGGAGTTATCACACTCTGACGCCCAACAAGTTTAGGTCATAATGTTAATTTTGTGGTCTTTATTAGATAAGCTTTTACAAACATTGTGACGTAAAAGGCGCATCGGCTTAGGACTTTGAGCAAATTTACCCCCGGCAGCAAGACCTGACGAGGGGCAAATGCCTTTACCTAGCGGGATTCTTCGACAAACCGCCCAAAATATCTAAATTGCCGGGCTTATATCACGGAGATTTAAGAAACACGTACTTTCCCCCTTGGATATGTCAAGGAGAGGTTCTAGAATTGGACGAAAGTCTGAAAAATGGCGTTGGAAGCAGCAATAACCGTACAAGTGTGCCCTACCTGATGTCCGGCAAAGAAAAAAATCCATATAGTTTTGTAAGAAGAGCCTTCACCCTGGCCATGGTCGGGTGCCTGGCAGCGCCGGTTGCGACGGTAATGCCCGCTCAAGACGCCCGAGCGGCGGACTTCAAACACGCCAAAAAGATAATTGTTCCACCCACCAGAATACCGAGACGGTATGACTATGACGCCATGGGCGGCCGAATAGCGAAACCCAGCTCCACTTATTACCAATCCCAACCTGACAGCTCCTCTCACTCGAGCAGCTATGAGATTGATCCAGCTTCCGGCAACACCTCCTCTTCCTCCAAAAGAAGCGGCAAACTTGAGCTGGTTCCTCCTCCGCCACCGGTTGCCCCCAGCCTTCTACCGACTTCCATGGCCAGCGAAGTGCCACCGCCTCCTCCGTCGGCAGTGCCAGCCAGTTCGTCCAGCCTCAATTCGAGAAGATTCAGTCCCCATTTCCAGAGATTTCCAGCCCCGGCAAAGAACTCTGTCTCAGGTCACGTGGTTAGCCGAGCGGAAGCCCTGGCTGCTCAGGGACACCTTAAAGATGCCCAGGAATTGCTTATAAAGAACGCCGGCACCCATAGAAAAGACGCAGCCTTCACAAGAGCAGTGGAAAAAGTATCCAATGACAGAGCCAAGTATTATCTGAGAAAAGACAACTATGAGGAAGCAGCCAGACAGGCGAGGACAGCGCTCAGCTATGCCCCTTCGTCCCCGGAATCCAAAAGTCTGCTCAACCAGGCCCTCAGACACCAGGGAGTCGATCCTCTAAACAGCAACAGTCGTTTAACAGAAGCGCGAAAGCTCTTCACCCAGGGTCGCTATGATCAGGCAAGGGTGGAGTATACCCAGGCCGGTTTGCTGAAACCGAGCGCCGAAGCAGAGATAGGGCTGGGCAACATCGCATTCAGAGAAGGAAAGTTCAAAACTGCAAAGTCGAAGTATCAGAAAGCCCTGGATCTGTCGCCCCAGTCAAGCGTTGCCATGCGTCAACTGGGCATCACCCGCTACAAACTAACCGACGTGGTGGGAGCAAACGCAGACTTGACCCGTGCCCTGGTGCAAGATCCCACGGACAAATTAGCTCGGGACAATCTGGTCGACCTCTGGCAAAGACAGGTGGCCATGAGGCCTAATGATGCCAATTCCCATCTCGGTCTGGCAAGAGCGTATCAGCTTGCCGGAGAGCTGAATGAAGCCCAGGCGGAATATCGCACCGTGGTGAAGATTGACCCGAATCACCCCAATTTACCGGCGGCAAGACAGAGCTTTAAGTTAGCTCTGGCCAGACAGGAAGCCCAGAGAGCTTACGATGCAGGCAAAAACCTGGAAAGTCACGGGGCTTTTAGAGAAGCCTTCGACAAGGCGAGCCAGGCTGTAAGACTGAGCCCGGGAGATATTCGATTTCAACTATTTCAAGCCCAGATGCTTGAAAAGCTGGGAGACTTGAGCGGAGCTCGTAGCGCCTATCTACATATATTGAGCCTGGATCCGAAAAATGTGATCGCAGCCGGCCGTGTAAAAGCATTAAATATGATATCACCGCCAAACTCCGGAGGAGCAGCAGAGAGCACCGCTCTGAAAGCTACTGCTCTACCGCTGGGGGTCCCGCAGTACAGAGGAGAAGGTCCGGCCCTGCCATATCTGCCGGGTCCATATAAAAACGGAGCTTATCCTGCCGCCAGCAAAGTACCAACAGCAGACCCGGTGCAGAACATGACCGGATTCCTCGGTTCTCTCAGAAATTTGATGCTTGCCCAGAAAAAAGTACTGAAGGCTGACGAAGATCAGGTTCTGGACAGGTTAGGCGTCACGTCATCAGCCTCCTCATCGGCAACATCGATCCCTAATCTCCCGGATATAGATTCTTCCGTTCCCAGTATCGACACGAGCAAACTGATCAAGTCCGATGATGTGAAAGCCCTTTTAGCAAAAACATCCGGGACTTCAGGAACCTCCTCTATATCAGCCTCTAGCACAACCGCTTCCGGTTCAAGTCTCGCAGAAAGCGCCGCCGGCAGTTTGACCTCCGGGTCGACCGGTGATGCCCAATCCTGGCAAGCCATGGCAATTAATGCCGGACAATCATTAATGAATGATCCGCGCGTCAAAAATCTTGCCCCTTCCATTACACCGGAAAAAATATCGAGCACCCTCAGGGGAATCTCGGCTAATGCTGCGAGTTTAAGCGCTGCCGCTACAACCACAAGCGCTTCGAGCCCCAGCACCGCACCATCAGTGGTGCGCAACAGCGAGAGCTTGCCACCGCTTGCGCCACCGATTCAGAAGAGCACGGCCAACAGTCAACCCACCCTCCAGAGCCAGAATCAAAAACTAAATGACCTGGAGATTCAGAACAGACAGCTTCAGTCCCAGCTCTCCCAGGCGAAACAAGAGCTGAAAGAGCTTAAGGCCGGTAATACCGGGGAGACTGCGGCCCCTACTTCCGAAGAGGCTAATGAAGAGATAACGGAGACGGTGGAAGCGGAGCTGGAAAATCCCCAGGGACAGCAGTCAGTCCATAACCCCCTGGTCTCCGCCATCGACCATTCAGCCCCCTTGCGCGGAGCAATCCCTTCCGGCGCACCCAATATGGGCAACGCCAATGGAAGAGAGCGGGTGCACCTGGAACTCCTGGGCGTGAAAGCGGCCAGAAAAGATATAAAGCTGAAAGTCAGGCTGAGAAATGAACAGAGCACCGACTTGATGATACCAAGCTCTAAAAAGGCAGTAATAAGAATTGCCGGCAACGAAGATCAGTTAGTGCCTATCAAGTTTCCTAAGAAAAAACTAGCAGCCCACTCCGTCATGGAGGGCTATATCAAGGTACCCGGCACCAGACTGAGCCCGGCCGCGGATGTGTTCATACCGGAGCTATCGGGCAAGGCCGGCGCAACAGGCGCCGCCGGGAGTGCGGGCAATGTACATCTCACCGTTCCGATATCATCCCTTAACAAACCTACGTCCCACTAGGACATAGCCAACCGAGGCGAACCCAGCTGGCACAGTCTTCCTTCACCATTGAAGAGAAAGTTGGAAGATCGTCTTGCAATTTCGGATGCTTTTCTATCAACTCTGAAACCGCCTCCGCCAAACTGTTTCCGTCGGAAAGCAGCCCCAGAAATTCGAAAGAGAATTCATTCAGCCGTTTAAAATAAATGCGGTTCCCATGGCGATGCACCACCACCTTAATCGGCTGCGGCTCAGGCAATTGCGTCGTATCCTCTCCTGTTCCAGTCGACACAGAAGACATCTCTCTCTGGGTAGCGGCCTCCCTTGTTGAGCTGCCACCTTTTTTGAGGGCAATGGAAAAATCATCCAGGGGGTAAGAGAGAGATAGCAGAACCATATATGGTTGCGTTTTAAAAGACACCTGATTAAAATCTTGTCGCTCCAGAACCTCCAGAGAGATTGCCGGTAGCCCTACTTCGTCAAAGGCAAAGACCTGGGCATATTCAAACCTGGCCAGGTCGTAGATCAATTCGTTATGGG
>JAUIJG010000380.1 GCA_030431355.1 bacterium | reverse complement strand
AACTATCCGACTCAAGACAGTCACTTAACCAGGCCAGGAAGAACTTCGCCAGGGTGGAAGCGGAGGTAGAGAAACAGAAGAAAAAATCTAAAGGATTCTTCGCGAAAGTCTTCTCCACCAAAAAAGGAAGAGCTAGAAAAGAAAGAGAGCTTCGCCAAAAATATATCGCGGCCAAGAAAAAGCTAGTAATCGCCCAGAAAAAAAATGAATACATCAATAATCGCCTTGCGCAGGGAAACGAGGCTGTTGAGCTGTTTACCCTAGAAAGCCCTGTAAAAGGGACAATCGCCATTGTGAGCGCCAATGCAGGAGATGAAGCAGAGCCCGGTCAGATACTGGTTGCGGTGGCTGAGACAGGAAGCAAATTCTTCAGAACCCGGGTAAAAGCCGGGGACAGAGACAAACTCCTCAAATCAGGTAAAGGAGAACTTTTCCTCGATGAGATCCCCAAACAACCTATGAAGGTGGCACTCAAAGTGATGGCAGACAAACCTTCTTTTACGCCGGAGAGCGACGAAGCGGCAGCAGGCAAGAAAGAATTCCCGGTCGAACTTGATATAGAAGGAGACAAATCAAAGCTCACTCCCGGCATGAGAGGTCAGGTAAGTATCGACCTTAATAGCAGCCCGGAAGCTCGGCAGGAAAAGGAGGAGAGTAGGTGATGGAGTCCACAAGAGAGAAATCACTGACAGCTTCGCACGTTGAGTCGCAGGCAGTCGTTCTTGTGTTCGAGAACATTTCAAAATCATTTACTGAAGAGAACGCTCTCGATGGAGTGTCGCTTACGGTCAGACCCGGTGAACTGCATGGGGTGATCGGTCCTGACGGCGCCGGCAAATCGACCCTTCTTGCAATCGCGGCAGGAGTGCTACTGGAAGATTCCGGCTCCGTAAAAATTCTTGGTGCCGGCGCGCTTTCCGTAAGAGACCAGGTCGGCTATGTCCCCCAGAACTTAGCCCTGTTTGAAGATCTTACAGTGGAAGAAAACATCGACTACCAGGCCGGTTTGAATCTGGTGGCACCCCAGGATCTCAAATCTAGAAAAGAACATCTTCTAAGAGAATTCACCCTCAGCTCTTTTAGACGCAGACCGGCGGGCAAACTATCCGGCGGCATGAAACAGAAGCTTGCGCTCTGCCTGGCTCTCATAAACAAACCAAAGCTTGTGATTCTGGATGAACCGACAACAGGTCTGGACCCGAGAGCCAGGCGAGAGATGTGGTGGCATCTCAGATCGATAGCAAGAGAAGGAGTTGCGGTACTGGTCGCAACACCGAATCTGGAAGAAGCCAGTCTACTTGACCGGCTGGTCTTCATCCACCGGGGAAAAGAGCTTATGACCGGCAGCCCGGAAGATCTTGTCGGAAAAGCCTCTGTAGCCCCTGGAGACGAATCCGATGCGCCTGATACCACTGCCACAACAGATCTCTCGGAGCTATTTAGAATGCGCCTGGAGCAGGAAGGCGAGAAGAAGCTCACTCCAAAAGAATTTCCCTCATTTAATGATATTGGTCGGCGCGGTCGCCAGGACGTGGCGATACGGACAAAAGATCTCAAAAAGAAGTTCGGAGACTTTGAAGCTGTCACGGGACTCAATCTTGAGATCGGCTATGGAGAGGTATTCGGACTGTTGGGAGCAAACGGCGCCGGCAAAACCACCTCGGTCAAAATGATCTGTGGCTTGATCAAGCCCACCGAAGGCAGTATCTCCATAGCCGGAAAAGACGCAGGCAAAAGAAGGAGCCTGGAACTTCGTAAAAGAATCGGCTACATGAGTCAGAAAGTGACCCTCTACGACCGGTTGAAAGTGAAAGAGAACCTGGACTTCTACGCCACCGTATATGAGATCCCGTCCTCCATGAAAGGTAGACAAATAAACTGGGTGGTTGAAGCTTGCGGACTGGAAGATATTCTCGACAAAAAAGTCGGTCAACTCCCTCCCGGCTGGAAGCAAAGAGTCTCCTTTGCCGCATCGATAATGCACGACCCGGAGGTGATTTTTCTTGACGAACCCACCGCCGGAGTGGACCCCCTGGCCAGAGAACAGCTATGGAACCTGACAGAAGAACTGAAAAAATCCGGGAAAGCGATACTGGTAACCACCCATTATATGGATGAAGCCAGACGTTGCGATAGACTTGCCCTGATGAGCGCAGGCACCATGAAAGTAAGCGGCAGTCCTGGCGAAATAAGAGCATCGGTAAAAGACTATGTCTCATGCGTTGCCGGAAATCAGGATAAGATTGAAATCCTGGAAGAGAGGCTGCAAAGAAAGCCAGGCACCATAATCAGTATCCAGAGAGAGAGAGGAAAGCTTCTTCTGGTACATGAAGAACAGCTTGAATTCAAGTCGCAATTCAACGAAGAAATTAAAAAGATAATTGGAGATCTTGGTAGTCTCGAATTATTGGAGAGAGAAGCCACCCTGGATGATGCCTTCATAGTGCATACAAGAAAAGTGAAAGGAAGTTAGAAGATGAGAGCCTTAAAGACCCAGATAAAAAAAGAATGGCTTGAGTTCTCCAGGGATAAACTAAGCCTCTCCCTGGCACTCCTGCTTCCGATATTCTCTTTGATCCTCTTTGGCTACGGTATCAGATTAGAGTCAAACAATATCAAGATGGTGGTGGAAGACCACGACAACACCGCCCTGACCAGAGAGTTGATAGCCGGATACGAAGATAGCGGACTCTTCAGCAAAGTAGTAGTAGACGGAGGGGATACTCCCGGCAAAGCCCTCCTCGAAAATAAAGCGAGGATGGCCCTATCCTTTCCTAAAGGTTTCACCAGGGATGTATACGGAGGTGGAGACGCTAAGTACAGGGTGCTGATAGACGGCACCGACATATCCAATGCCCAGATAATGTTCAATGCGGTGGAGACAATTAATGACAAGGCTAATGAGAGACTGCGCCAGAAAGTAGAGACCCGGGTGGAACCGGCTCGTATGGCAGTGGAGAGTCGAATGCTCTTCAATAAAGACCGGGAAGAGTCGAAGTTTATTCTGCCTGGTGCCTATGGTGTCATCCTGTGGATGTTTCCTGCTCTCATCGCCACAGTATGCGCCGCCCGGGAAAAGGAGCATGGCACCATAACCAGGGTGCTCAGCTCCAGACCAAACCCCATGGACTATGTACTAGGCAAACTGATTGTCTATGGATGTATCGGCTTCACCATGGCGGCATTGATCTTTCTATGCGGTGCCATGGTCTTCGGCATCGGATCAAATTTGCTTTCTCCGATTTTCCTGGCCGGAACCATGCTTTATGTGGTGGTCTCGGTACTCTTTGGTCTGATGCTCGGTCTTTTTGCCAGCTCCCAGACCACCGCCGTCCAGGCAACGTCCACCCTCGGGTTCTTTCCCTGTCTGCTTCTTTCCGGATTTGTCTACCCCATAGAAAACATTCCATACCCCCTCTCCCTACTCACCAATCTGGTGCCCGCTCGATACTACATCGAGCTGGCCAGGGACATTCTTATTCGTGGAGCCGGCATTGCAGGAACCTGGATACATCCCCTGGCACTCTTACTTTTCATCCTCGCTTTCGGATATCTGTGTATCAACCAGTCCCAGAAGCTGTTTTTGACGAGATCGAAATAGGAGCGTTATATGAAAGAGAAACTGCAAGAACTATTTAAACCGGACAAGTTGTTGGCACTTACCAAAAAAGAGGTGCTTGAGCTGATTAGAAACAAATATCTTGTATTCCTAATTCTGATACCGCCGGTGGTACAGCTACTTATACTTTGCGCCGCCCTGGATCCCCGGGTAAATGATCTCAACCTGTCGGTGGTGGATAACTCCTCCACTGCCCTGTCCCGCTCTCTTATAACCAAACTGATCGACACCACCGTATTCACCGAGCCAAATTATCTGGAGACGAGAGAGGCTCTTCTGCAGTCTATGAAAGAGGGGAACTCCAGCACCGACGTGGGTATAGTTATAAGCCCTGATTTCGCCGAAAAAATTCTGGAAGGCAAAGAGAGCAAGATAGAGGTGCTTGTGGACGGCAGCCGAGCCTATACCGCCGGAATAGCGGAGAACTACGTCAAACGCACCGTGGACAACTTCAAACCGGAAGGCAGAGGCATAAAGGTGGAGAGCTCTTCGGTCTCAACAGCCTCCATAGAAAAGATTGAAAAGCTAAAAGAGCTTGACGGGAGCAACCTGGAGAAACTCGACAGAGAGCGCATAATCCCAAGTGTTGAGATGCTCTACAACCCGGAACAGAAAGGCAGCTGGTATTTTGTCCCCGGCGTACTTGGCGCTTGTCTCACCCTGGTGGCAACTCTAGTAGCATCTGCGGCAGTCTTGAAAGAAAGAGAAAGCGGCACCATAGAACAACTCCTTATGACTCCGACCACAACCTGGCAGCTCATGGTGGCTAAGATCATGCCCTTGTTTGCCTTTCTAATGCTGGATGTGGTAGTCGCCCTGGGATGCTCCATGGCATTTTTCGGAATGCCTGTGCGAGGGAGCATCTTGCTCTTGATGGGCGCAAGCGCCATTTACGCACTCACCGGAATAGGCATAGGAATTCTCCTGGGCACCCTCTGCACAAGTCATCGCCAGGCCCAGCTTGCCTCCTTCTTCTTCAACATTCCGTTGATATTGCTCTCCGGCTCGGTGGTGCCCTTCGACACCATGCCCCGGGCACTGCAAACCCTTGCCGTATTCGATCCTCTTCGCTATTACACGACAATTGTTCGAAGTGTTATCCTGAAAGGTACCGGAACAGAAGCCCTCTCAATGGAGATCACTTCGCTATTCATCTCCTTCCTTGTAGTCATGGTGATAAGCTCTCTCCGCTTCAGAAAACAGCTGACCTGAACTCTGCCATGGAAGATAAATTCAGAAAAAAAATTCCGAACTTTCACAGTGTGTCCAGGAGCCTCTACCGGGGAGGCCAGCCTCCCATGGAGCAGATTGGCGAACTTGAGAAAGCCGGGATCAAGACCATAGTCAATCTTCGCTCCCGGCTAAAGCTGGTGGAAAGGGAGAGACAATGGGTGGAAGAGACCGGGATGCGCTACCATAGCTATCCGCTTAGATACTGGCTTTCGCCTGGTATCGCTGTTCACAAATCAAGCCATCGCCCCCCTGGAACGGGTGATCTATCCGGCACTGGCACATATTTCGCGAACCGACGGCACCACGCAGAAAGCCTTTGAGCAGACCAAT
>JAUIJG010000379.1 GCA_030431355.1 bacterium | reverse complement strand
AATGTGTATCCGTTACAGCGAGAATGAATTGCGTCCCATGGGCCGTTCCGCCCGGGGAGTGAGAGCAATCAGTTTGAGAGACAGCGATAAGATTGTCGGTTGTGACGCAATTGCGCCCAGCGATAATTCTTACGTTCTTGTGGTAACCAATGATGGTTATGGCAAGCGAGTCAAGCTTGAAGAGTTCAGGCAGCAAGGCAGGGGTGGTGTCGGTATCATCGGTACCAAGTTCAAAGGTGCCAATTCCAAGTTGGCTTGCTTGAATGTGGTTGAGTCAACGGACCAAATTGTTATCGCCACTGCCAATGGTGTCGTAGTTCGTCAGCAAGCATCTGCCATCAGTGCCCAGGGACGTATGGCTACTGGAGTTCGCATTCAGCAGTTGGCCGAAGATGATTCCGTTGTTTCGGTAAGCCCGATTATCGAGCCGGAAGAAGACCCGGATGACTCCGATGACGAACAGTCCACAGATGAGGGCGCCAAGTCTGACGATAAAGCTGATGCCAAATCAGCCAAAGAAGAGAAGGCTGAAAGCAAGGCAGAGGAGGCCGAAGAGCCAGAATCCGATGATTCTGAAGATGACTCCGACTCTGACGGCAAGTCGAAGAAGAAGAAAAAGAAAGGGAAGTAGAGCCCAGGCAGGGTCTGAAGGTTTTCAATCTTCCTCTTGAATAAATGCAAAAAGACGCATCATCCCTTGATGGTGCGTCTTTTAAAATTCAATACTTTGTTCAAGGTTGCCTATCTCTGGTCTGAGATCCGCTGGGTCTGTCCCTAACCTGAGCTTATCCCCGGCTAATTGACTCTCTAGCGAGTCAGCTCGGCGATGTTGGCTTCAGCTGGAATGTCCAGCTCTTTGCACTTGGAGGTACACCAGTTGATAGCAAGCTGTTTTGCCAGTTCGATATTCTGGTCGGTTACCGGGCAGTTTTTAAATACTTTGTTCAACAGAGCTTCAAGCTCATGGGAGTGGGACTGAAGGGAATCCGGAATGCTGAATCTATCCAGCCAGGCGCTGCCGTCCTGGGGCATCGCTGTCACTTCGTTGGCAAATATATTGCTAGGTGCTGTTGTAAGCATGGTTCTGATCCCTTAATGGTTTCCTGGAGGGCAGTGTTTTTCAGTCCGCTCCTCGGACTTTGCCGCTCAGTCGAATCTTGATTTGCTTCGACGCTAGTTATCATAACGTTACATTCACGAATTTGCCAAGGCCCTTTATGTTTTTCTTGGCTTTCATTTATTGATGTCAGTGGGAATTCCACCATGAGAAGTTTTGATATTCCTTGATTTGGAGGGATTTTCGCTTTTCTTTCCAAGAAAAAAGCACCCCTTGGCGGGGTGCTTGATAACGGTTTTATTAGTCCGGCTTAAAAACGGGGGGGATTTAAGTAGTCCCGGCTGTAATCTCTCCGTTTGAGGCTTACTCAGTCACAGAGCCTTCCTCTTCCTATCTGGATGAGTCTTCCTCTCTGAGGACATAACCCTCTCCTCTAACGGTCTGGATCAGGCGTTTCTGATTGCCATCTTCCAGTTTGGAGCGGAGGTATCGGATATACACTTCGATAACGTTGGATTCACCGATGAAATCATAGCCCCATACTTTATCGAAAATAAATTCCCGAGAAAGTACTTGCTCCGGGTATTGCATAAAGAGTCTCAAGAGGTCGAATTCTTTAGCTCTCAAATCTAGCTGTCTTTCACCACGCTTAACCACACGGTTGAGCTGGTCCATCCATAGATCGGCGTAGGTGAGGATACCTTCCTGGGGCTTCCGTCTCATCACAGCCCGGATTCTAGCCAGCAGCTCTTCTGTGGCGAAGGGCTTGGTCAGATAGTCGTCTGCGCCGCTATCCAGTCCTACTACTCTGTCCTGCACGCCGTCTTTAGCTGTGAGCATGATTACAGGAACCTTGGACATCTGTCTCAATCGCTTGCAGACCTCTACTCCGTCAAGACCCGGGAGCATAACGTCTAGAAGGACCAGATCAGGCTGATCTTTTTTGAAAAGGTCTAGACCCTGGTTTCCTTCGTGAGCTACAGATACCTGGTAACCCTCATATCCCAATTCCAATTCGATTAGACGAGCGATATTTACATCGTCCTCAATAATCAGAATCTTTAGCGAATTCGCATCATTTCCTGTTGCCACGATTTGCATTAACCCCCGTTGAATCCGTTTCATACTCCGGCCTGATTATTAACTGCCTTTGAAGTGGCAGATTAGATCATTGGGAGGAGTTCTAATAAACGGTTTAACCGCCATATTCAGTCATATTCAGATGTTGATAACTAGATGTCTAGCTATTTCTACATTTATAGGTCATTTGGGTTAAAGGATTTCCCTTTGTAGCAACAGGGCTACTCCTTACACTCCATTCATATGTACAGACCATATGACAAGTGACCTTAACTGTAGAACATTAAATCTACCAGGTGTTTAATGTTTGGGGAAGAGGTTAGACGGCAATAAGTTTTATTTTGTAGCCTAGATATCAAAATAGTCCGATTTCAGATTCCTGGTTCTTTTTCTCTAGATAAGTTCGAGCGCTATTAAAATTCCAAGTCAAGAATTCAAATATGATTCTCAAGCAATGTCGATTTTTGCACTGAAGTCGGCGGTGGTTGTCGCCACCGTTATGGCGATACCAGATGCAGTTGCATTAATTCCTTCCGTTTCCACAGTGACTTCCTGGATTCTAAAACTGGTGGCATGCTGGACAACGGCGCTTATTTCCTGGTTTCTCTTCTGTCTTGGCCTGCTTCAGGTTATGCGATTAATTGCCGGTGGCGTATTTTTTTCGGAGAAAGGACTGAAGCTGTGGAGATACGGAAGGTTTGTTCCTTTCAGCTCAATTGCCGCCGTGGCGCTGGAACCCGAATACACATTCACGACTCTATTCTCTTACGATTCCACTGTTTACAGACTCTCTCTCTTTAAGAGAATCGTTGGCGGTCCTGAATTTCTCAGGAATCTAGCTGTTCCTTTATATATTCCTTCGTACTTTTTTGATGCTCCGACTTTCAAGGCATTGACTAAGGAATTGTTGTTGCGAAAGTATGGCATGGAAGCTGAACACTGGGCTTTTCTATGTTTTCCTCCGGAGAAAAGTGAATCGGTTCGAAGGATTTATAAATTTGTCTCTTTCCAGCGCTTGCTTCTCTCCGTGATCATCGCTTTTGGAGTGAGCATGTTTCTGGTGCGAAAAGCTTGCGTTCTCTACGCTTACAATGAAGGTTTGCAAGAGTATCGACAGTCACGCTTTGCTGACGCGGAGAAATCTTTTGCTTTCTCTGTAGGACTGGATCCCACTTTCGCTCCTGGTTGGCACGGTCTTGCCGGATCTCAGTTTAATCGGGGAGATTTTGTCGAAGCAAAAGGAAACTGGGAGAAGGCGTTGGGCTGGAAGCCTGACTATGTGGAAGCGAAGGTAAGCCTTGCTTATTTAGACCTTCAAAGAAGAGAGTTCGAGAAAGCCGAAAAATTGCTCCAGGGCGCTTTAAAAATAGATCCATACAATTCCGCCGCTCTGCTTAACAAAGCCGATCTGGATTTGCGTGTGGGGCGTGTCCATGAAGCCATTAAAATTGCTCGTTTGATCACTGCCAGGGAATCCGGCCATAGCCAGAAAGATCTGTTCATGGCGCGCTGTTTACTTGCTCATGGGCACCTTCTAGAAGGATTGGCGGGCAAAGGGCACCGGGAGATAAGCAACCTGGCTGTCAGTCCGGAGAAGTTAGTTTATGGAGAGAATCTTACTTACAGGTTGATCGTCGGGAGTCGAATTTATCTGGCTCTTGGTGAGAATCACAAAGCTCTACGCATGGCCAAAATGGCTCTGGAGCGCTCTTGCAATGGAGATACGCTGCTTTTGATGGCAGAGGTGAGGTTGAAGCGTAAAGAGTATGCGCTCTCTCAAAACATACTAAAGCGATGTAGCGAGACCATGCCGGGCAATCCCTGGGTTTATCTGCTTGCCGCCCGGGTCAATCAAGCTCTGGGCAAGTCAGAACTGGTAAGAGCAAATCTTGAAAAGGCTCTTGCCTGCAGTCCAAGGGATGCAAACTCGCTCGTGGGTATAGCCTTGCTATTGCAAGCCAATGGAGAAGAAGAAGCTCTGAAAAAGGTTCTGGGGCTGGTGGATAAGATCGCGCCGGATTATCCGCTGCCCTCTTCACTTAGGTCCGGGCACTGAGATTTCCGGCGGGCTGAAACAAGCTTCAGTTGCGATTCTTGAATTTGAACCAGAGGTCTGCTTCTTTTCCGGCTGGTACCACAATTGGTTTCTTTGGTTTAGGTTGCGGTTCCGACCTGATGATGATTTGCGGGCTGGAGCTGGTGTTCTGGGTTGATGGAAGCTGGGTCGTCGGCCTTGTCTCAGGACTACTGACCGTTTGAGTTGCGGGTCTGGTAGTCGCTTTAATCTGGGTGACTTTCTTCTGGGGCGGAGTGTCCGGCTTGTTGATTATCTTTTCGTAGATGAATGGATGCTTTGTGTCCGCGTTAACGGAGCGTGGCGAGACAGGTTTGGCTGTCAGTTTCAAGGGATCGCCCTGCCACTGGCTGCGCATTACAGGTGTTTGAAAAGCCTGTCTGTCAAAACGCACCTCAGATTGAACTTCATCCTTGAGCTTGTCGAAGGCATGATCCAGGTCTGCGGTATCGGTCTCTTTACTCTTCTCCAGAACTTCAATCAGGGAGCGAGTGAATACCCCGTTTTTGTATCTTTTGGATTCCCAGGAGCGCTGGTTGGCATCCGAAGAGCTGATTACAATCTGACCTTTACCGGCAAGAGCACCAACGTCAAAATTAGTGGTTCGGAATAATCCTTTACCGCCGGCTTTAGCTGCTCCGCTGTTGCAGGCGTCGAGGATAAGGACGACTCGATCACAGTGTGTTCTCTGTTTTATCGTTGGGGCAAGATCCTGGAGTTTGATTCCTGTGGTGAAGAGTTCGTCCCTCTTTGTGTCATGGGCGATTAAGAAGTTGTCGCCGCCGACATCAATCTCTTTGGGACTGCCATGGGTTGAGGCATAGATTACGACCAGGTCGTCGTCCAGGACTCTCTTGGGCAGCCATGTGTCAGCCAGGCAGGAAAGTATGTTGTGTTTTGTCGCGTCTTCATTTAAAAGAAGCAAAACATGGTCTTTGGCGAAATTTCCGCTTTTGACCAGAAAGGTGGCGAAGTC
>JAUIJG010000378.1 GCA_030431355.1 bacterium | reverse complement strand
GAGGCTAACTCAAGCACAAAAGCATCGCAGACAGACAAGCCTGCCTCTCCGCAAGAGACAGCAGCCGCCACCGGTGACTATCCCCATATCACTTTCTTGGAAGACGAGCTTCTCGGAAGCGAGCACGACGGTGAGCCCATCGAAAAAAGACTATCCCGCCTGGAATCCCATGCCTTCGGAAAAGTCACCGCATCGGATGACCTGAGCGAAAGGACCGATGCCCTGGAGAGATACGCGGTAACAGCGCTCCACAAACGCCCCTTCATCAAAGAAAAGATAAACAGCCACAGACAGAGTCGCTCCATGCCGCATTTTCCGGCCAGTTTTCCTTCCATCAACCCTGATGATATAGCCGCTGCCAGCGACACTCCACCTTCTCCCCATGCCCGAATGCTATCCAGAATAGCCTGGTGCGAAAAACATACTTTCGGCAGAACCTACCCAGAGCTACACTTGCTTCAAAGGCTCCACCAGCTGAACGCCAGTCTCTTTCCCAAAGACAACGAGAAGGATATTCAGTTGATGGACAGGGTGAATGATATGGTCAAAAAAGTGGTCATGGTTCAACATCCTCCCAAAACCGCACTCAAGTAAGATTCGATTTTGCAAATCCGGCGCAACATATTCAACTCTCCGGTGTATAAACTCTAAACACCCAGCTTATAAGCGGAGACATCCTGAATTTGACCCATCTAAATCTGCCAGCACAGAGGTTTCTATCTTCTGTGCTCAAAGCTGTCCTGATCTCAGTGCTTATCTTTTCCTGCAGTGGTTCAGGCGGCAGCTTGGCAGCAGAGGGAGATCCTCGCAGGGGATACAGCATGGAAGAGCTCGGAATCAACCTGAAAGAACATCCGGACAGTCCTAGCTTCGACTTTAGCGCCCCCTCTTCTCAGAGGGATGGAGAGCCGCTGGTGCTCCAGGGCAAGGTAGCCACACATATAGAGTCTGTGGATATGGCCGGTCACGGGCCTTACGTTGTCGAGGTGGCTTCCGGACTTAATCTAGTGGATAGAAAGCGAAAGAAGTTGATCAAGCTTGAAATTTGCTATCCCAAAGAGGCAGGCTCCTACCCGGTTTTGATTTACTCCCATGCGCCCATAGCTTCGGCCAGAGACTATCGCCCCCTATCAGCATTCTATGCAAGCCACGGCTTCATCTCGATAATGCCCACCCATGATGATGCTCTGGTACTTCATATGAAGCCCGGCAATCAGGGAGATGAAAAGGTCAGTGTTTTTAAGCTCTTGAAGCTGGCAAAGACAAGCAAGAAAGAACTCAGCGGCAGAGAAGAAGATATAGCGAAAGTCTTAGACAGCATCTCTCAATTGCCCTCGAAGATAGACGGACTGAATGGCAAGATAGAGACGAAAAAGATAGCTCTGGTCGGACACCATGCCGGAGCATATAGCTGTGAGCTTCTAACCGGTGTAGAGATAAATGGGCATCACAAAAGTAAAGTTGCTGACCCAAGAATCAGCGCGCAGTTGCTATTTACCGGACTGAACAAAGCCCTACCTCCCATTGGCAAACAGGACTGGAGCCAGGTCAAGGTACCAACCATGGTGGTCAGCTTTTTTGATGGCATAAGAGCTGTGGACAAACAACGAAAAGAGACCCTATCGGTATTGAACCAGGCAAAAGACGCCAGTAGCTATCTACTCACCATAGACAGTGCCACTAGAAAAAAAACATCAAGAAAACGAATCAGAAAAATAATCCGTGACTCCAATGTTGAGCTGATAAGCTTCAGACCATTGGCATTCTTGCGTTCGAAAAAATCAGGTGCTAGTCAGGCGCAGAAGACCGACTCTGAAAGCATCAATTTGAACACCCCGGACTATGATGAAATGCCAGGCTCCCAGCTAATGAATATACTTGGTGTCAGCCCCCTGGACAAACATTCCGATGAAAGGGAACGATTTGAATTCGCCATGGGGGCTACCCTACCATTTCTAAACGCTTATCTAAAGGGAAGCAAGGACGACCTGGAAACTATCAGGAAGCCCAGCGAAAAGACCTATGACAGCAAGATCCATGTAAAACTGAATCCGGTGCATATCTTTTCTGAAGAGAATGAACAAAACCTTCCAGGCCAATAGGATTAGGAGATTCGAACTTCACTCCGCCTTTTAACAGCAGCTTTTCTCATTTTATTGCGAACCACAATGGCATCATACTTGCCTCTCATCGACTCACCGTCAGAAAAACGACGCTGAGCTTCAAAGCACCTGGCTCTCAGATCGAGCACCGGTAACAAAACCGGGTGCAAGGGAGAAAAGTATTGACTATAACCATCCATCGCTTCAGTTGTTAGTTCCAGACATAGATCGATCTCGCCTCGGTCAAAAGCAAGGTCTGCCTGGCTTTCCAGCAAATAAGGCATATCAACGAATCCGCCTTCTCGCTCGATCTTCTTATAGATGCGGCTGCACCTCTTCAAATCCTGTGAAGCCAAATCAAGATTCCCCAGGGCCAGGTGAACCCGGGCTCGATTCAGATAAGAACAGCCAAGCAGCATGGAATCCCGACGAAGGAATCGCTCACGAATTGAAATAGCTGTCTCAATTAGAGATAGCGCTTCGTCCAGTTCCCCCAGCTTCACCTTTACCTGGGCAGAAAGAGCCATGAAGATGGCGGACTGCAAGCTCCGGTGGCCGGCTACTCTCCGGCTCAATAACAAAGCCCTGGAGTAATAATCAAAAGACTCTTTGTACTCGAAAAGAAGTTCATGACCATATCCACAGGTCAAAAAATTGGATTGCATGGCATAGCTGATCTGACTGTCATTGATATCATCCACATCAGGATTCTGTTTGACACAGACGGAAGTTAAGCTCGCGTGCTCTCGCCTCTGGGAATTTAGGTTTCTTTCAACCGCTTTAGCCTGCTGCAAAACCTTTCTCACATTGCCATTGATCAAGCGGGCGAACGCTTCTCTGTCCAGGCTTAAGGCGATGGACAGTTCATCGGAACATCCGGCAGGCAGTTTTTGAATAGTCTTCTCCACTTCGATTCGCTCATCGATTCTACCGAGAAGCAAATAGGCGGTGCCCAACATCCTCAAAATTTCAGCACTATAAACATCAGGCTCTCTTCTAGAGTTAATCAGGTCCTGATAGTAGGCACCGGCTACTTTTGTCACCATCATGAATTTATCTCCACGATAAAATTGCCTGGTGATCAGATGAATCAAGTTAGAGCGACGAGACTTAGCGTCAAAAATCATATTGATTAGTGTATACATTGTTTCTCCAATAGCCTCAAACAGGCTCAAAATTAGTTTGGCTTAAATCAGAATCGGAAACATTGGTCCGCTGCCATTCTTGCGCAAAAGCAATGCGTTTATGCAGGGGAGGATGCGTGGCGTAGAGCCTTATCAAAAAGGAATCCAGGCGTCCTCCGGGCAGGATATCGAGCAGAGTGCTAAACGCAGAGCCAAAGCTAGTGGCATCTTGGGTTAGCTCAAGAGCATACAGATCCGCTTGCCTTTCGCAGTACCGGGAAAAGGCACCTTCGAAAATAGGCTCAACCAGACCGAATATGACATGCAATGCGCTGATTATTGAAAGTAAAATAAAAGCGCTTGCTTGCTCGCCAACCGTCAGGTGAATAATCAAACCGACCAAGAACCATCTAAAAACAAGAATAAATGACTTGATGGCAGCCCTCTGTCTGAGGTGTCTAGCTTTCAAATGTCCCAGTTCATGGGCAAAGACAACCAATAACTGATTGACGGAAAGATTGTCCAGAACCAGAGATGTAAAAAATACTCTATGGGTCTTTTTCACAGGTGCCACAAAAAGAGGCTTGTCGGAAAAGTCCATGTCTTTTGATATCTGATGTAGCTCAACCAGGGGAAAACCAGCCTCATCAGCCACTTCATAGAGCTTCTTAGTCAAAGGCTCACTCTCCAGAGGATGGGAGAGAAGGTTGTGACCGAGCAGAAACTGCTGGACAAATACTCCTCCAAGACTCCACAATAAATAGATGGATGCAGGAAGCAACCACCAGTTGGATGCCATGGTGCGCAAAGCAAACAAGATTATTCCATAAACCAAAAAAACAAAGAGAACAAAAAAGCTCATGGTTAAAAGAATCGTGCGTGGTCTTCTACTCTTCTTATCATCGCCATCGGAACCGTTATAGGTACCACCCTGGCTCTCACTATTACTCTCATGCTGGCACTGGCTATTTTCTTGCGCCCTGTCAGCTTCTTTGTCTTTACTGCAGACCAGATAATAGAAGCTGTATATGGCAAAACTAACAAGGGAAACTACCATAACAGCCAGACACTGGCCTGCAAAAGTATGACTCAAATTCCAGCTGTTAGAGAGCTTTTCGCCCCAGATACCCACAAGCGAATAGATCCCCAGAACTACAGGAGCACACATAAGCCAGATACGAAAGTTTATCCACTTTCTTTCGACTTCTCTCTCGGTTAAACAGCATAGCAACTGCTCCTGGGCAAAAACACTATCACCCATCAAACCAACTAGTCGCTTCCACAAAATAGTCATCTCGGACCTACCTTAAAAAGCACGCTCAGGAGCATGCAGGACATACAAATCCAACCGGCTCCAGAAGGAGTCGACTGAAAAATCTTTAAATCGAACTATGAAACCCGTTCTTGGAGCCGGAAAGCCTAAACGAATAATTTGGCAATCAGAATAGAACAAGAACAACATTACTATTATATATCCGCTCCCTTGACTTCCACTGTGAGCTTAAGCCGAGATTAAAGATTGTGGGAAAGCCACCACATACGCTGACATAAATCTGACCAGAATTATTTTTTCCAGGTTTTAACCTTGGCGATATGGCAGCAAGGGATTGGCATAGCCAGAATATTGCCAGGGGCGCAAACACCTGGTCTAAGGAAAGGGTTGCCAATGATTTAGCCTATATAGGTATCCTGTAATGGATCATTCAGGAGTATGTCCATGAAAAAACTTCTTGCCATTTCCGTCGCCCTCGGTTGTTCTTTCTCCTTTGCTTTATCGGAGCCGGTCCACGCATTTGACTACAGACAGCTCTTTCAGTCCTATCTGGACGGGCAGATAAAGGGCGGCAATGAAACCCAAAACGCTACTAAACTCAATATCAACCAGAGACAGGCTCAACTGGAGCAAGAGATAGAAGCGGGTGTAAAAACAGGACAGATTACTTCAGCAGAAGAGACCGAGCTAAGA
>JAUIJG010000377.1 GCA_030431355.1 bacterium | reverse complement strand
AAAAAGAACTTGCCTTCATATGGGTACTATTTTCCCTGTTTCTTCCTACCTTATTGAACCCCATTGTTCTGGTAAATAAAAAACGCTCTCAGTTTGGTTACTATATTTATAAGGTAAGAATTTGATGGAGACCTTTACCTGGCGAACGGCTATGGACATGTCCTTGATTACGAATTACAGATTGATGGTTCTGCTTGCGGCGACAAGCCTGCTCCCTCTTCTTGGTGGTTGTGCCAAGAAAGACCCTGTGCCTCAACTTGAGGTCAGTCCCCGAACTATTGAACTGGGCAAGATCGAAGAGGGTGAGGAGTATGTTCGCAAGGTTAAATTAGAAAACAAAGGGGAGAAAACCCTTAAAATTTTTGAGGCTCACTCTAGCTGCGGCTGCACTGTGCCATCCCTCAAGAAAAAGGACCTGGAGCCCCAGGAGTCCACTGAGATGGAGATAATGGTGGACACCGCCATGAAACAGGGCGATGTGGTCAAATCGGTGGAGATATCCTCCAACGACCCCTTGCACCCGATAATTCCGATTAAAATCTCCATGCATGTGAAAGACCGGCACAAGAGTCTGGGTAAAGACGGGATGGCTAAGATTTTTACCAGCGAAAAGTGCACCAGCTGCCATGTTGACAAAGGGGTCGGCCTGGCCGGCAAAGAGCTTTTCGAAGCTGACTGTGCCATGTGCCATGGAAAAGAAGCTAAAGGTGCCGTGGGTGGTGCGTTGATCTATGGGGACTACTCAAACGAAAAGTATGTGGCCCATATTAGAGAGGTGATCAGCTACGGAAGCAAGACCCATGCTTCCATGCCCGGTTTTTATCACGAGGCTGGCGGACCGCTTATCAAAGAGCAGATTGACTCTCTGGTCGAATATTTGAAGAAACTCTCCGAGAAAGAGAAAGCTTCTCAGAAGAAGAATTCGAAGTGATGGTGTTAAGGGCCTTGTAGTCACTTTATAAAGACTTCGTTCACGTCCTCATTGACAATTGAGGCGGAAGAATCGAGGAAAAGACTAACCAGGCTTGATTTAACGCAATGAAGATCGGCTTCAAACTTGAGAACCGGAGCTATTAGCATTATTATGTTGACGAGATCCTGATCCCTTTAAAGACGGGTTTTGGAGAAAGAAAGCTTCCGGAGATTATTTAATGGCTTTTCAAGAACGAGAGCTAAATAGAGAAGAGATTGCCCAAACAAAGAGTGACAATCGCTATGGTTTCAAATTGCTTGAGATCAAGAAGCGAGATGCCACCACTCGTGAGGTTTGCCATCAATTAGAGTATGTTGTCCAGGAGTTCCAAAACGACTTTAGAGCCGGTACTAGAAAGTCGGATGGTCAGGAATCCGTGGAGATAGCCTTCGCCCTTGGCGCGGTCTGGGGCAACCAGCTGGTAAAAGAGTTCGGCTGGACCTGGATCTGCATAGAAGCTAACGGTGTCGAGAACTATGTGGTGGCCTCGGGAAATCGCTCCGTCTTTGTCGCCCCGGCGCCTTTTATCAAGCTCTGTCTCGATAAGCCGGACACCCGCTGCAATATTCTCTTTGCCTATGACCTTATAGAAGGCGGCACCCTGGATAGCCTGGATGAAAATGGTTATGCCAACTTGATGGTCAGCCTCCAGCACGCGGCTAAAGAGCCGACCCCGCCGGTACTTTAAGTCCCACGATCATTTTTTTCGGGTGCAGCTAGCCAGCATTTTGGCGACTGTTTCAATGGTTTTTATACTGAATTTGATCAATTCCGGTGTTGCTTTTATAGAGGCTCTGGTAAGGTAGGCTGCTGTTCTTCCGTAGGTCCTCAGGGTGGCGCGGGTGAGAGAAAAATTCCTGTTATGAGTTACCAAATCTAACGCGCATGCCGTCATTACCGGCACCAGGGCGAAGAATTCCGCACCACCGGTAATGCTATTCATCCTCTCTTTTCGAGCGTAGTAGTTCTCGTTGTTATTCAAATATGGCGGGTATGGCGGCGGAAGCACAACCTCGGCTGAATTCTTCAGCTCTTTTAAGTCTCTTGTCATCTCTCTTTTTGTCTCTTTGTCAAAGGCTCCGTCAGAGTCACTGCCTATCAGGTTTGTAGGAGGTGGCATTTGTTCTGTCGTTTCCAGAAAGAGCTTTCCTCTTTCCCTTTCAATTTCCTCCAGCTCTTCATAGGGCGCCAGGCTGAAGTTAAAAGTTTTGCCCTTTAAATCAGGTTCCATATTCGTTTTTCCTGTTCCAGTTGATATTCGGTGTTGTCCGTTATCAAATCTGGCAGGTCCAGAGCCCACAGACACTGTGCAATTACGCAATAGCAGAAGGAGCCTTGCCTGTTTGGCTTATTTCTTCCAGGGGCATTTACTCTAATTTCGGATCTGGTTTCTCGGCGTTGATTATGGACTGGAGAGCGGCAATCTCCGCTTCTATGTCTTCCAGTTCGGCAAATAGCAAGATATTTGGCTCCGACAGTTCGCCTATGTCAGTGGTGAGCTTGTCCACCTTCTCTGTAAGAACGGAGAGCAACTTCACCATGGTGGCCACCTGCTCTTCGCTCAGTTCATCCCTCATCTTTTCCAGAGCAAAGGTGATCTGACCATATTTCTCGCCGACTTCATTGAGCTTGGCAGACCGGGTGGAGATTGATTCATTCACGCGGCGGAGGCGGTCCACGACTTTCTTGCGCTCTTTCGTGAGCTTCTTGAGTCGTTTCCAGATGTCTACCGGTTGTCCGCTTGATTCTGACATATACTCCGGTGCCCTATCGCCCTGCCTATTACTTCCTTACCACATTTGCCCCGGTTCCGGTTAATATCCGTATTGCTTTCGGAGTAAGTGGTTGCTACCATTTGGCTAATTATCCCTTTGCAAAAGAGCTAAAAATGGCCGATATCTCTCAGTCCCAGGCTAAACAGCGCGAAATTCCCGACTCCCTTCGAGAAGAAGGTCGGGCGATTTTATCAACGCTACCGGGCCGTGAAGAATACTATGAAAGGGTCATGGATATCCTGGGCTCGCTTGATGAGACCGAACTGGCGGTGCTGAAAGAGTATATTTATGAGATCGCCGCCATTGCCGACCTGGAAAAAGGCGAACTGGATAGTCTTTTGAAAGATCGAAGTGAGGATTCTCGTTCCCGGGCTGCTAAAAGGCGCTTGAACGAAGCCAGTTTACGCTTAGTAGTCTGGATCGCCAAAGATTATTCGGGCGGCGAACTCTTGATGATGGACCTGATCAACGAAGGTACGGTGGGCTTGCTCACGGCGGTGGAGACCTACCAGGGAGAAGGATTTACTTTCCGGGAGTATGCCAGCTGTCTGATCAAGGAGAAAATCTCCATGGCCGTTGCCGAAGAGACCCGCTCCTCCAGGGTTCCAGGCTATATCCTCGAGAAAATAAACGCAGTCAAAGGTGTGACCCGCCGTCTGGCCGAGGAGAAAGGCTCGGAGCCCAGTTATGCCGAGATAGCAAAGTCCATGGGCTTGACCCAGGAGGAGCTTGAGCGCCTGGTGGGCCTGGCCAAGATTCCTGCCAACCAGGAAGAAGAGGCTGGCGAGGACGAGGAGCAGTTGGAAGTCGATAGCGATCTTCTGGAGTACGGATACTCCGAAGATGAGGACTACTAACAACGGCTCTACGAGCTTCGAGCTAGATTATTCCTGCTTTGAGCAGGTCTTTCAGGTCGATGAGACCCACCGGTCTGGATTGTTCATCCAGAATAAGCAGATCCGATATGGAGTGTTTCTCCATGAGCTTCAGGGCTGCCACCGCCAGACAATCGGGGGAGATTGTTTTCGGGGTCTTGGTCATCAACTCTTCGGCATCCTTTGAAAAGAAGTCGGCGCCATGTTTTATCAAGCCCCGGCGCAGGTCTCCGTCGGTGATTATGCCTCTCAGTCTGCCTTCACCATCACAGACACAGGTGAAGCCCAGCTTCTTCTGATCGATCTCTTGCAAGACCGAGTCATAGTCGGCGCTAACTCCGACTGTGGGTACCTGAATGCCGGAACGCATCACATCCTGGACAGTGATAAGCATCTTGCCCAGGTTGCCGCCCGGATGGCTTCTAGCAAAATCTTCTTTGTGAAAGCCTTTGAGGCTCATGAGCACCATGGCCAGGGCATCACCCATGGCCAGTGCCGCGGTTGTGGAGGAGGTGGGAGCCAGGTTCAGGGGACATGCTTCCTTTTCCACACCCACATCCAGAATAATGTCCGCGAATCGAGAAAGGGTAGAGGATAGATTGCCGGTCATGGCTATCAGTTTCAGACCGAGCCGTTTAATCGGGTCCAGGACCATGGTTATCTCCTGGGTCTCTCCCGAGCCGGAAAGGGCTACAACCACGTCCTTTTCATCCATCATGCCGAAATCACCGTGTCTTAGCTCGGCGGGGTGGACAAAGAATGCGGGGGTGCCGGTGGAAGCCAGGGTGGCTGCTATTTTGCAGGCTATGTGTCCGGACTTGCCCATACCCGTTACCACTACCTTTCCGGGACAGTTGGCGAGAAGCTCCACCGCTTCTTCAAATTCCGGCGAAAGGCGGTCCCGCATGGCGATGATTGCTTCGCTCTCAGCGGTCAGTACCTCGTAAGCAAGATCGATTACCTCTGACTCTCCCTGTTTTACAGGGCTTTCTGTTCGGGAGGAGGCGGCAACGCTAAAATCCAGCGAGTGTCCTTGGAATACGGGTTTGTTGGGTTGTACGGTCACGACGTCACCTGTAATTGAACTCTACGGAACTCTTGCTTTATACTCAAGTTGCCGGTTATTGTACGCTCTTGACAAGGTTTATTTCTTGACAAACTGTAAGCTTCCGGGGCTTATAACATGAGCCTCTGCTATTCCGGTAAGAATAATGGGCATTCTTCAATAGTGAAAGCTTATATATCAAAGCTTGTTTTGAATTAATTTCCTTATTTTTATTACGGTTTCAGCCCCCGAGCCACTCTCAGATCCAGTTCCAGATTCAAGCCCGCCCCTTACTAAATCTCGATGACCGCTATTTTGACACGCAACGACAAGCTGGGAGAAGGTCACTACACAGTGATCAAGGAGCTTGGTGTCGGCGGAATGGGGGTCGTATACCAGTGTCGGGATGAATTTCTGGAAAGGGACGTGGCCATAAAGATGCTTCTTCCTGAACTGGTGAAGAATCCGAAGAATCTGGAAGTATTTAAACAAGAGGCTAAGCTTGCTGCCCAGCTGGAACATCCAAACATTGTCACTATCTACG
>JAUIJG010000376.1 GCA_030431355.1 bacterium | reverse complement strand
ACCGCTCCTTCCGCTTTCTGCATCAGTTGCGATACCATCTCTCCTGCCTGGAAATCGAAGGGATTGAATGGCACATACGTGAGAATGGTGAGAAATGCGATGAACATTAGAAGCTCCCATTCCGAGTAAAAGTTGTAACCAGTTCCGAGCCACCCCAATCTGGTATCTATACAGAGGAGGACCACAGTCCACCAAAATCTCCAGAGAGAGAGGTTAATCACCGCATCGACCCAGGTGGTGAATACCCGATTAAACAAATTGCCCAGTCCCGCAGGCCAGGCGTAGAAAGCGGCCGCTATCGGCCCCATAAGCATCAAGTAACAGATCATTGTTATCTGAAAAGCGCAGAGCATAACCAGGCCAAAAGCCGCAGACTCAGCCATGGAGTTAGCGAGAGTCTGGAGCATGATCGTGGCTGTAGATTGACTCTCAAGACCTGATTGGGCTTCCGGTCCTTCGGTCAACTTTCCTAGAACTGGGAAATTGCTCGGATGAAGAATAGCGTTTTTCGCGTTTTCAATCGGCGCTCTGAAAACTTGCTCGTCGGCCCATCGAATGATGTTCAAAGGATTTACATGCCGTCTCACTTCGTAGGTGAGAGAATTACCCACGTCTATCGAATAGCTCACAATCAGCTGACACGCCGGTATCAAGAAGATGGCGATCATGCCTCTCAAAATTCCGACAAAAGGACTGACTGCGTCTTCGTCATTGGAAGAACCGAGAATTCCGAAAGAGACCACACCTTTCATCTGAGTAAGCACAGCTCCAGGCAAAAGTAATAGAAGAGCCATGGGAATGTACACTTCCGAATACATCCGCTGGACAAACCAGATTGCCTGGCTGTGGGTTTTGGTCACAGCCATTGCACTAGACGGAGTGCCCGAAGCTTCGTTGGCAACATTGAGGAGATTGCTCATCTGCAGCTCCAACATCGCTAGCCAGGTAGGATCAAATGCATCGGCTACCGCCTCGGAAGCCCCCTGGCAGGCACCATGCATCTCCTGCTGTCCTTCATTGAACTTGTTCATGGGAGCACCAGCCATATCCGACTCTGCTTTCGCCATCTGAGTGCTTATCTCAGCTGCGGTAAGGGTGGTACTGAATCCGTTCGGTCTCTCGGCTGATGCATTGATATAGTCGTGCAGCTTCTGCATCGCCAGGCCACCGGTTCCTGCAGCCAGAGACGAGTCATATTTCATTTGATGTTGGACTTCCGGAAAACCCTTCCAATCTTGACCGGTTGGTGCAAAGTCATTATCAAGACCAAGATTTTCATATTTTGCATGATAGTGTTGACCATTCAACTGCTGCATCTTCTCAGCTTCTCTCGGCTTCTGCCTCTGGGAATCCTGAGCACCGCCCTGGATGGCTAAGTTGCCCTGGGGGTCCTGGGTTCCGCCCATGTCACCCATATCCAGCCCTTCCACCGGAATGTTGCTGCCCCCAGCATCCTCCACGTCTTCCAGGCACTCTTTCGACAAACATTGCTCTCCGGGAGCACCGACGAACTTGGCATAGCTATCGGTCAGCTGACGAAGACCGACACCCGCCGTCGGTTGCTGTGCCATCGCCCCGCCGATGAACGAAAACCCGGTTGCCAAGAGCAACAAGGTAAGAACGACAAATTTGATAGTTATGCGCATATAGACGGCCCTCGAGCCGAACCGTCGTCCGACTCAAAATTATGTGAGCATCGCTTATTAGTAAATTGGGTCTTGGTCTTAAAGGGGCGGGCTGGAGGGAGAGCCAAGACCCTGTCTGATGGCGACTTCTCGACTTTACGCTCCAATTGTGAACTTTTGGTACCCACTTTGCATCCCTTTATTAAATTTGGGCCCGACCCAGGTTGTTGAATGGGTCGATCCAGGCTCCTGTTTAGAGCCGGGTACCATTAAATATTCCACCACCGTGGAGGTATCTATCCTGATGATGATAAAAACGAGGATCTATAAGAGCTGGTATCTAATTAGTTGAACCCGTATGGCTTAGCGGCGTACTTAGGATTCAGCTTGCCACCATGCCTTCTGCCGGTGCTTAATAGCTTGACCACATACGTGACTGTCTCATTGGCTGGCACCATGTCTTTGACTCCTCCGGAGCCATAGGCAAGATTTGGCGGAACCACCAATTTCCTGACACCGCCTACTTTCATACCGATTATTCCGTCCTGGAGTCCCATGGGCACATTAGGATCCCCCATTTGAAAACGCAGGGGCATACCTTTGTCGATGGAGCTATAGAATTTGTCTCCGTTGGACAACCAGCCCACATAGTGAACGAAAGTAAGTCCATAAGGACCGGGCTTGATACCAAATCCTTCTTCCAGGTCTCTGTACTTCACGCCTCTTCTGGTTACCTTGAACTCTTCCTTTTTGCCTGCCCGAGTCTCCGGTGGCTTGTTGTCCTTAACCTGGGGCAGATAATACTTAGCCGGATCTTCCTCTCTTCCGGTCTTCATGTAATGGGAGGTGATGTACTTGTGACGATCGTCACGGACGATGCCTTCTCCGTCGTCTTTTAAGACGGAGCGGTCCATCTCATTCAGAGTCTTTTTCTGAGTCTCGGAAGGGCTTATTGACTCGGTCTTCTTTTCTGGCTCAGAAGAACAGCCGGCTAGCATGGCAACCAGAGATATGGAGCAGGCAGTCAAAAGAATTGCCTGTCGACCGGAAAGAGATTTGAATAATGAATAGTTATTCTCAGTTAGTAAGCTCGGAAAATTTCGCATCTTTTAGTACCCGTAAAACGCTCTAGAAATATTAGATGCCCCTTCGCATACGTGAATTCTGACCTGACTGCCGGTTCCAGAACCCAACACCTCCTAAAGCTACCAATAAATCTAACAAAGGTTTGGCACATAAGACAAGGGCAAATTCCAAAATCCAGGAATAACCCGAAATTTTTGTGCCGCCGATGATTTATATAGCTCATTATGAGGTACTTAGTCATGTGGGGCCATCGAATTGACACCGAAGAAACTAAAAGGAATAAAGAGAGGAAAGAACAGCACAATGAGCGGTTACACCGATTATTCCTGGTTCCAGGGTGAATCTTCCGCCAGTATGAAAGAGCGTTTCAACGAGATTAAAACATACGCTTATCTGGCTTTTGATGATTTGGACAAAGACAAAAATGGATTCATTGACGAAGAAGAACTGATGACAGCTTTGAACTCTTCTTCAACTTCCCAGAGAGAAAAATCATTCATCAGCTTCCTTTTAAACAACCGACAGGCGATAGCCGACTCCTTTGATGAGGGAGAGAATCAAGATCCGGAAGGAATATCGAGGATGGATCTGGAAGCATATTTTAAAGTTATTACTCAATTGATGTAGAGACTGGAAACCGCCATGGCAGACGATAAAAGAGAATATATTGGAGACAGCAAGATTCATCAGAGTCTCGCCGGTCAAACAAGACAAGAGTTGAATCAACCCTCTCAGGCTCAATTGAGAAGAGCCCGGGCCCAGGCCAATCAACAAACAATGTTCGCGATTCCGATTGCTCAGAACGCAACAGTGTCACCGGAGCAGCAGGAGCGAAAAGTTATCTACGATCTGGAGATACCCCAGATCTATAACTTCCGCTTTGCTGTTAGACAGCTGAAGCTTGAGAACAGAAGAGCAGAAAAGTTCGGACGTCCGCTCACATTGTTGATAGTCGGCTTTCCGGAACTACCCCTGATTAAAGAGAAGTTCAGTGTCCATGCCGAAGAAGTTTGTGTAAAAGAGATCGGCAAAGCTCTTACTGAATATGCGGAAGTCGGCATAGATATAATCTGCCGATTCTCGGAAGAAAAATTCTTGGTGGTCCTACCGGAGCAGGCCGGTCCCCAGGCAACCATGGTGGCAGAGAGTATTCGTACTCACTTTGAAAAGTCAGTGATTAACTTCAGGCAATACAAAATTCCGCTCAGGGCATCCATCGGTATCACCTGCTTCCCACAGCATGGTGCTAGTTGGAAAGAGCTGGTGGCTAAAGCTGATCTGGCGGTGGATCTTGTGGCTGAAAATGGGGGCAACGCCTTCCGCTTCGGGCCGAACTAAAAGTCCGGCTCGACCTCCAGGTACGGATCCTGGCCGCTGACGGACTTGGAGAAATTGTACTGCCGCAGTACTGACTCTTCGATATCCAGGTCGACATCAAACTCAATACCTCCATAGAGAAGGCGAGGAGCGAATTCAACTATGACCCTCATCAACTCCTTTTCTATTTCCGGCTTCTCCGGACATTCTTTGACTGCGAATCTTTTCACTCTTAGAACATCGTCAGCCTTGGAGTTTGCGCCGGCGAATCCAGCTATTGCTCCGTCATCATCCACAACCAGAAACAATCCTTCTTTTCCGAAGTAATTTGCTTCCACGTTGACCAGATCCGAATCGGCCCCCTTCAAATTGAAAGAGGCATCCTCCCTTTGCAGGGAGAATGCCTCGGCCAGTTCTCTTATCTGTTTTTCGTCCTGTCTGTTTGCGATTCTAACCTGCACAGCTTTCGATTAGACCTCGTAAACATCAACTAAGTAGAGACGTAGAACAACTAACTAGACAAGAAATCCAACCAACAACAGAGCAACAATGTTGAGGATCTTGATCATCGGGTTGATGGCAGGACCGGCGGTGTCTTTGTAAGGGTCACCGACAGTGTCTCCGGTAACGGAGGCTTTATGAGCTTCCGATCCTTTGCCGCCATGATGACCGTCTTCGATGTATTTCTTGGCGTTGTCCCAGGCACCGCCACCAGATGTCATCGAGATTGCCACGAAGATACCAGTGATGATGCTACCTACCAGCACGCCACCAAGAATCTTAGCAGCGGCATACTCTCCAGGCATGGAGTTGTTGAGCCAAACGGCTCCCAGTCCGGCGATGACGATAGGAGTCATTACAGGTAAAAGTGCAGGAACGATCATCTGTTTGATAGCCGATGTGGTGACGATGTCCACACAACGAGCATAGTCAGGCTTGCCGGTTCCTTCCATGATTCCGTCTATCTCTTTGAACTGACGTCTCACTTCTTCTACCACGAGACCGCCGGTCTTACCGACAGCTTCCATGGCAAACGCAGAGAAGAGGAAAGGAATAAGACCTCCGAGGAACAGACCAGCCAGTACGAATGGGCTGGAAAGATCGAAGGTTAGAGCAGCAGAGTTGCCACCGGATTTAGCGATGGCTGCATGGAGCTCCTCGGTGTAAGAGCTGAAAAGCACAATAGCGGCAAGACCA
>JAUIJG010000375.1 GCA_030431355.1 bacterium | reverse complement strand
CCAGGGTCGCCTCAAAGCGATTCGCGAATTCACCTCACTGGGCTCCGGCTATCAAATCGCCTTAAGAGACATGGAGATTCGAGGCGTAGGAAACATCCTGGGCTCGGAGCAGCATGGTCATATGGTATCAGTTGGCTTTGATCTCTACTGCAAACTTCTGGGTGAGTCGGTGGCTGAGCTAAAAGGTGAAACCACTGCTGGGGATCTGGATAGCCAGATCGACATTAACGTAACCGCTTTCATACCGGAAGAATATATTGAAGACGGCCGTCAAAGACTGATTGAGTATAAACGTCTGGCTGACGTGAAAACAGAGAGAGAAATGGATTTTCTCGCCGACGAGTGGAAGGATCGATTTGGCAATATTCCGCAACCGGCCCAGCAACTGATAACCGTGGTCCGGTTAAGACTGCTGGCAAGTCAGGCAAAAATCCAGCAGATAAAGCCGGATTTACAAGGACTGCGCATGATGGTCAATTATCGCCTGCAACAATGGTTGCCCATCCAAAACAAACTGCCGAAGAATCTGGCCAGCAAGACCATTTACAAACCTGGTATTGCCGGTGGTCAGGGTTCAAGCCCCTATGTGATAGTAAAAGCGGAAGGACTCGGCCCAGAAGAGCAGCTTAATTTGATTCATGATCTTCTAAGTGCTATGGTTTCAAACGCTCAGACAGCCCAAGCAAAGTAAGAGATTTCGATTGCATGAACAGGAATAAAATCACAACCGCAGTTTCAATAATTCTTTTGCCCTTGATATTTGCCGGATGCACAAAAACAGATAAGCCGGTAAACAAAGAGAAAGAAGCGGTTAAAAAAGAAGGTCTTATTCTAACCAGCGAGAAACTCACCAACTTTGAAGGTCTCGCCGACATGATCAAGGAAGAGCGCATTCCCGACCAGGCAATCATCTGCACGGTGGGTGATGATGCCATTAATGTCGGTGACTACAAACTCAACTTCAGGTACAAGCAAGACCAGGCTAAGCAGCTTCTGCAATCGAGTCCGGCGGCCAGAGCAGCAATTTTAAGAGAAGCAAATCAGCTTGGTTTTAAACTCTCCGACCGAGAGAAAAAGGATCTGCTAGACGCGGCCCTGGAAAAAGGTGGCACCGAACTGGAGAAGCAGTTCAAGTCAGGCAAACTGAATAGAGCCGAATTCGAAAAAGACGTGCTTGACATGGGTGTGGTGCTGAAAGCACTCAACACCAGGATCGAACAGAATCTATTGACCGAGATCATCAACAACTCATTGCTGGTGGATGCAGCTCGCAAAAGGGGTCTTGGCAAGATCGCCTTTAATAAGTATGTGGAGGTCAAACACTCCGATCAATACCAGAAGTACCTGGACATAACCCATCTGACACCAAACCAGGTGAAAGATCAAATCCTGGAAGAAATTCTTGTCGATCTTATGAAAAAAGAGATCGTCAAGAACGCCGATATCGGTGATTCCCAGGTCTATGAGTTTTATAAACAAAACAAAGAGAATTTCAAGCATGACGGAAGAGTAAGGTGGTCCCAGATTCTAATAGCTGATCCGGAACAAGATTTCGGCGCTATCACCACAGTTGCCACCGAAGTAAATAGAAAGTACCCGAAGCTCTCGGCCAAGGAAAAACTCGCCAAAGTCAAAGAGTTGAAAGAAGAGAAAAAGAAAAAGGCCATGGATCTAGTCAAGCAGGCTAAATCCGGAATCGACTTCGGAAAGCTTGCCAACAACAACACTGAGGATATTCCGGCCAGGGCTTCCAGAACCGGCGGAAACATGGGCTATGCCGATCTTAATCAACTTTCCCAGAACCAGATTTTCAAAAATGTCTCGAGCGCTCTTGAAACTATGACAGCCGGGGAGATTTATCCAAAACCGATTAAGTCCGTTGTGGGCTGGCACATAATCAAATTGAACGAAAAACAAAAGTCCGGTTACATTTCTTTCGATGAGATCAAAGAAGAGATAAAACACTCCCTCGCTCAACAAAATTCTGAGTTTGCGGTGCGCGCCTGGATAATAAAACAAAGGGAGACAGTCCCGGTAAAAATCTCCAAACGGTTCGAAAAGTTTCTGACAAAAGCGAACAAAATTGATAACGGTCCGCAAGAGAACCGGAGCCAGAACGAAAACAACTCCGCTCCCGAAGAAAAGAAAATCCAGTAGTTCAGATAATCGTTTTTTAGCATTATCCCCCCGGAGCGAAGAAATTCTCTCATCAATCTGAGATAATCCCATCAAGATTGAACGGGAGGAGCAAATCATATGTTGAAAACCACAGAAGTGGCTCGACTGGTAAAAATATCTCAAACGGCTCTATTATCAAGCCTGATTGCACTGGGCACTATCGCGACAGATTCCGCCCTGGCCAAAAAATCGGCGCCTAAGAAAACCGCAGGCTCTGATTTTGAAACCGCCAAGAAGGTGGAAGGCTCTGACGCCTACAAGGCTTACCACGCCGTTAGAGATGGCTCCAAAGCATTGATGTTCCACATGCCCCAAAAGGCAATGGCTGATTTCAACGAAGCCCTGAGAATCAAACCGGACTATGCCCTGGCTTACGCCGACCGGGCTAACGCTCACATGGTCATGGGCGACAAAAAATCTGCCCTGGCTGATTGCAACAAAGCCATTAGCCTGGATCCGAAACTGGCCATGGCTTACGTTAACAGAGCCTGGGTTTACAACAGCACAAGACAATTCAAGAAAGCACTTGACGATTGCAATACAGCCATCGGACTGGAGCCAACCATTCTTCTGGCTTATATAAACAGAGCCCACGCCCACAACAAATTGGGCAACCACAAAGCAGCCCTTGAAGATTGCAACAAGGTAATTTCACTCAATCCTCGTTTTGCGGTGGCCTATATAAATAGATCCCATACCTACATAGGCATGGGTGAGTTCAAAAAAGCCGTGGAAGACTGCAACAAAGCCCTGGAGTTGAATCCTAAATCCTCCAAAGCATACCTGAATAGAGGTCATGCCCACAGAGAGATGAAAGAGTACGAAGATGCCTTGAGCGATTTCAACAAAGCTCTCGAACTGCACAAAGGTCTGGCATCAGCCTACTACAACCGGTCCCGGGTTTACGATCAAATGGCCCAGGCAGATCTGGAGAAAGCTAAGAAGCTAGGTTTCGTATCGGCCACAAAAGCCGATGACGAAGAAGAGTAGAGTTCTAGAAGAGATATAAGAAAACCGAAAGAGGAGCCCCTGGGCTCCTCTTTCATATTGCTTTGTAGATAATGCAATTTCTACTACTGCTTAGGGACCATAGTAGTGAACATAGCGACCTAGATTAGCCTCAGTTCCGTTATACGTAGCTTCCGACTCAGCGCCGGTATCCCTGGGACCGCCCGATTCCGACTCGGCTCCCGAAGATGCGACACCTCCGGAATCTGACTCTGCACCGGTATCTTCAGGACCGCCGGACTCGCTATGACCCTCGCCCCAGAGCACACCAGCAGTCTCGTTGGAGGCAGCGCCTCCCCACAATCCACCGGTCTCGCTGGTTCCACCGCCGAACACGAAGCCACCTGCTTCAGATTCCGCGTGGGCTGGCAGCGAAGAGGCAGATAACAATGCGAAGCCACAGGCAATGGCTATGGCGGCAACTTTGGCAGAGTTTTTGTCCGTTCTCATTGATACTCTCCGTGTGATCTACTCAGTAAATAGTATTATCAATAAAGATACTAGCAAATCCGGACAAAATTGAGATTAGTTTTGCCTGGACCCGATAGAAAAAGCTGGCTTGAAGCTTCTGCCAGAATTGCGCTATGCTTTTTCAGTACGCGGGAGATCCCATGACCACCACTGACACACAAAGAATTAGACTGGGCATCTTGATGATTGATGCCGGGCTGATAACCAGAGACGACCTGGAAGAATGCCTGGCGATGGCTAAAGAGACAGGACTTCCAGTCGGCAAAATTTTTCTTTTATCGGGCAAAACATCCGAGCCGGTGCTTCTTGCAACGGTCCAGGCGCAGTCATTGCTCAAAGACGGGATCATAGAGCTTGAGACTGCCTACAAAGCTCTTCGCCGAGTAGCCCAGTCCGGGGTTGTCCTGGACGAAGCGCTCAAGCAGCTCAAAGTCGAAGTTGATGACGTAAAAGTAAACAAACTTGGTGAGCTTCTTGTGGAAGCAAATTTTGTATCGGAAGAACAATTGGCAGAAGCCCTGGACGGCTCCACTTCCACCGGGCTGCCTTTCGGTAGAATGCTTGTCTTGAACGGTGTCATTAACGAGTCTCAACTGGCTGAAACTTTGAATGCCCAGATTCTTGTCCGGGATCAAAAGATCACCAAAGAACAGGCAATTGAAGGATTGAAACAAGCACGGCGAAGACAGATTGCCGTGGAAGTGCCCTTGATGGAAAAAGGCTTTTACAAAGTCAAACCGAGGGAGAGTGTTCGATTAGGAGAACTTTTGACTCTTTCCGGTCTTGTTTCCGAATCTCAAATACTCTCTGCAGTAGAACTGGGATTGGTATCACAAAAACCCCTCGGTCAGGTCCTCGTGGAACAGAATCTGGTCAGCGATTCCGTTTTGAGAATAGCGCTGAAGATCCAGGAATTGGTGGAGGCCGGCACGCTAAAACCGGTTCAAGCCTCCCAGGTGATGATGCAGACAACCGAAGGCGGCTTATCGATACCGGATGCGGTGGCATCCATTCAAAAGCAAGACAAGCCGGTAGAAGCCGGTGTTTCGCTGAAAGATTTTCTCTATGCCACCAGCCATATTGACGATGACAAGCTGCAATCGGCATTTGAGACTGCCGCCAAGAACAACCAGATTCTCGGCAGAGTTCTTTTGACAGCAGGCATGATTGACGAACAAACCTTGCAGTCCGCCATGCGAATCATATTTCTAGTAAAAGGAAACGTCCTCACCCAGGACAAAGCCAGAGAAGTTTTCAATTATTGTCGAGAGCAAAAGGTAACCATCGATGAAGCGATGGCAAGACTGGGCATCAACACTTAACGTAAGGATTGTGCTTTTTCTCCGACCATATGGAGGTGGCAGGACCATGTCCGGGAATCACCCTGGTCTCGTCCTCTAAAACCATCAGTCGCTCTGAAATGGATTTGATAATCTGCTCATAGGAACCGCCCCAGAGATCGGTTCTGCCGATGGAGCCGCTAAATAGAGTATCACCGGCAAACATTGCACCGATAAATGCACAATCGTTTTTTAAACATCGCATAACTTCGTTAAACAATTTAGGTAAATTGTTT
>JAUIJG010000374.1 GCA_030431355.1 bacterium | reverse complement strand
CGAACGATTCCAAAACCCCTTTCAATTCGGGCAAAGACCGGCATGAAAACATCGGTGAAGGCAGTATCGGAGTAAAAGCCTTTGGTCGCATGCTTCAAGTCAAAGAGTTGAGGACGGTTCCCTGGATTCTTGAGGTGCCGGGATTTGAAGCCAAGGGACCCGACAGAAAAAATATCGAGATCTTGAGAGATCTAGCAAAGTCAAAGACGAAGACCAAAACTAAGACCAAGACTAAAACCAGGCGCGATTAAGCCGAGACTTGCGACCCTCGTGACTATGAATCAGATACAATAGAGAGTATAGTCTTCTCAGATCTCTAGAGATCATCCACAAAGAAAGTTCTATGAGCAGTTCCAACATCAGCGTTTTGAAAGTTCTATCTGTCGAAAGTGACCGAGCCATCCGGCAAGAGATCCACGATCTCTTTGTCAACATCGAAGACATTGACCTTGCCGCGGAAGTCCCTTCGGTGGATGACGCCCGTTCAATACTCACAGGATCAAATCTGGATATCGCGCTCGTAGACCTTTCAGGAGAGCAAACCTTTGATCTGATCAAAGAGATCAGACAATCTTCAAAGTCTATGAGAGTAGTTGTGGTTACCGCCAGCGATTCTCCGGAGGATATCTTCTCGGCGATGGATGCCGGAGCCGATGCCTATGTATTGAAAAGGAACCTGACCCACGCGCTGGTGTCAGCGGTAAGGAGCGTATGCCTCAATACTATTTGGCTGGACCCTGATATGGCAGCAGAGGTTCTTGCTGCCATTGAAAGCGCCACCACGGCTAAAGTCGGCAGAGTGCTCCCCACCGGATTGATGACACTGCCTTTGATGCCTGATGAAAAAGACAAGCTTAACGAACTATCCCAATCAGACTGCAAAGACGGAGTCTGTATGGTCGACGCCTCCTTTCTAAATAAGCTGCGCCGCTTCGGACCGTCAAAAGGAAACGGTTGACCTATAAGGAAAGAGCAGTTCCTTAAGCCTGTTGGCTCACCCTTAGCCTTAGATCCAGCGCAGTCAACCTGCGAGCGGAACGTTCATTTTTGACCGCCATGGCAAGCGCTTTCGGTTGACCGATGACCACCACCAGCTTCTTACCCCTGGTAACACCGGTGTATAACAGATTGCGTTCAAGCATCATATAATGCTGCATGGCAAGGGGAATAACCACAGCGGAATACTCAGACCCTTGAGACTTGTGGATGGATACGGCGTAGGCCAGGGTGACCTCATCCAACTCGCTAAAATCATACTTAATCTCTCTGCCATCGAACTCGATTAGCAATTCAGACTCTTCGAGATCGACACTGACTATGGTTCCGATGTCACCGTTGAAGACCTCTTTGTCGTAATTATTGACGGTCTGCAAAACTTTGTCACCAGCACCATAACTCCAGCCAAACTTGGTAGCCCTTGGACCACTATCTTTGTTGAGGCGCTTCTGCAATTCGATATTCAAAGATCGACTGCCCAGTCCACCGCGATTCATAGGCGTGAGCACCTGCACGTCTTTGACAGAATCAAGCCCGAATCGTTTCGGAATTCGTTCACAGACAACCTGCATAATCCTGGCGTTGATCTCATCGGGACTCTCGGCGGAGATGAAATAAAAATCGGACAGCTCTTCCTTTTTCTCGGATTTCTCCGGAGCCTTTCCGTTGTTTATTCTATGGGCGTTGACAATAATCTTTGAGGTGGCGGCCTGACGAAATATTTCAGTGAGCCTGACAGTGGGCACCGCCTCCGACGCGATAATATCGGAGAGAACCGCTCCTGGCCCCACAGAAGGAAGCTGATCGACATCGCCAACTAAAAGCAAAGCCGCCGAATCCGGTATCGCCCCAAGAAGCTGATTCATTAAGACGATGTCTATCATTGAGGCCTCATCTACCACAACAATATCTGCCTCCAGTGGATTGGCCCTGTTGCGTTTGAATCCGAACGCCTTGGGATCAAACTCAAGCATTCTATGAATCGTCTTCGCTTCCAGACCGGTTGACTCGGAGAGTCGCTTCGCCGCCCGTCCCGTCGGAGCACAAAGCAATATCCTCGCATCTTTTGCACCGATAATCTGCAAGATGCTGTTGACCAGGGTTGTCTTTCCGACACCAGGTCCTCCGGTTATGACAAGCAGTTTGTTCTTGAGCGCCAGAGCGACCGCTTTCTTTTGAGATTGAGAGAGCGTAATAGAATTCTTAGATTCCACCCACGGAATAGCCTTGTCCACCTCAACACCGGACCAGGCCGACTCTCCCTTTGAAAGCCGGGCTAGACTAACTGCCACGCCAATCTCGGCTCTGTGCAGCGACCTCAGATAGAAAACATCTTTGTCCTCAATTTGATCTTTTACCAGATTGCCTTCATCGGCCTCGGCATCAAGGGCAGTACCGGCCAATTCTGTCTCGATACCAAGCAGATTGGCGGCTGTCTCCTCTAACTCAACTCGTTCACAAGCGCAATGCCCCAGACCGGACTGCTCTTGAAGGACGTGTCTTACTCCGGCTCTAGCTCTTATCATGGAATCCCTGGGAATACCAAGCTTCTGCGCGATTATGTCCGCTGTCTTAAATCCGATACCATGGATGTCCAGCGACAACCGATACGGATTCTCGGATACTTTACTGATCGCTTCGTTTCCATAGGTCCGGTATATCCGCACGGCTTTAGAGGTACCGACCCCGTATGACTGAAGAAAGACCATAATCTCTCTGACGACTTTCTGCTCTGCCCAGGCGCCGATGACACAATCTTTGCGCTTCACACCGATACCCGGCAATTCAAGCATTCTCTCCGGGGTCTCTTCTATGACCTCAAAAACTTTGTCGCCGAATGCTTTGACAAGCTTTTTGGCAAAATGCGGTCCGATGCCCTTGATCATGCCGGAGCCTAGATACTTTTCTATACCCTCTAGAGTGCTAGGCTGGACTGCAGTAAGCCTGGTCGACTTAAACTGAAGACCATAGTTCTTGTCATTGAACCAGCTGCCGCTACACTCGATAAATTCTCCGGCGGAGACAGAGGCAGCACTGCCGGTGACAGTAACCAGATCTTTATGGCCGCGGACTTTGACGCGTAGGACACAAAAGCCGCTCTCTTCGCTGTGAAAGGTCACTCTCTCGATAGAGCCGCTCAGGGTCTCATCGCCCTGAGAAGACCGACTTTGACTATTGTTTTGGGACTGTATTTGTGGCTTCAATGAATCGGTCTTTTTTAAGCAAGTTCAAATAATCTCTGGCAAGATGATACTCAAGCTCTCTCTTTTATAGATCAGGATAACGTAGAGCCGGATAATTTTGCCAGGCAAATTTTGAGTAATTTGCTAAAAACACCAAGAGAATACATGCAGAGTTTGCCTGTTTGCGTTCAGTTAACGTTGGCATTCTAGTATCGATTTGTTAGCCGCTGTTTTGGCTTTCAAAATTTCTTTAGTTGCTGCAAAGCACGTTACTATGAGGTTATAGAGATGAACGGAGATTATATTGCGGAGAGCCCGGAAAGCGGGAATACCGGTATTGAGTCCTTTAGCCAATCAGGGCTCGGCAACCTTGAATTAAGTGATATTCAATCCCTAGGCGCTCCTGATGACGCCTCCGGAACAAACACCGGTCTTTCTTCAGGTGTAGAAGAGATGCTTGGAAATTTTTCGATAGATGACGGCGAATCCATCGAAGTAGCCGGAAGGACCTATCGCAATCTCCCCTCCGGCAACAGGACCAGGGATGAGAACTGGGCTCAGTCTGGAAGGCTTTTTACCTAAAAAACAGATTTGAGCATGTAAATTTGTTTGACATCTTCTAGCTCTTGTAACCAGCGGTGAAGCTTCTACCACCAGTGCCACCCAAGAGAATGCAATTGCACCTTTTGGAGAAGGTAAAGATAGCCAACAAGGTTATTTAGAATATTCAGTTTCCGCTCTAAGACTTCTAAAAGGAAGCAGAAAAACTATTTTGACCTTCAATAACAAAAGAAGCAAGATCTATGTGAACTTTCCAGAAATTGACTCTAATTTAGCCCTATCTATTCTCAGTTGCATTGGGAATAAAGCGGCTAAAGTCTATCTTGCCCTAAAGTATTTGGAAGTGCAAAATACACTCTAGGAAACATCTTCATATTGAACGGGTTATATTCGCCTCGAATTGAGAAAGTGTCCTCCTCAATTACAACTTCCACAAACGTGTGAACTTCAGGATTTTTCCAACCAGTTGATTGCTGAGACTCGGAATATCCCTCAATCTGAAAAAAGTGAAAACATCTCTTTCCTTTGCTTGTTTGATAGACCATGTAGGGTTCAATCACTCTCGCTCTCTTGACAGAATCGAATAAAGTGCACCTTTTCCTTTCTTCCGCAGCTTTGATAAACAACTGTTCTGGATTCATCGCAATCATCACAAACCCTCTTCAGGTCGAAGTCCCAAATTTACCACATATGCAGTAAGTGAAGATATTCTATACTGTAAGTAATGCTGCATTTGCAGCAATATGAACAAAACAGATTCTAAGTTAAGCGAAATATTATCGATTGGATGATCTAAAAAATTGGAGTTGTTAATCAATGCCAACTCAACTTCTTACTCCCGCATGCACAGCTAATTTTCTTTTCCCCTGGTACTAAGTTCCTCGAGCAAACATATCGATTGCAACTTTCACACATGAAGAGTTCTTTCAACGATTTGATGTCCTCCAGCGCAACGTCGATGTCACCTTCATTAATTTGAGCAGAGCTGTCGTGTGACCCTCTGTTCGTAACCAAAGCTGATCCCTTTAAATTCGAGAAGATGGCTGCGTCAGATAGTTCTGTGCACTTTCTTTTCTTAATGGTGCCTCGGAGAGCACTGAGTAGTTCGTCACCCATCCTGTGCTCATTTTGATCGTTGTACCTAAATGCTACTTTTGCCTCTACATTCAAACAGATTTCCTTTAGAGTCTGTTCCAACAATTTTCGCAAATCGTTAGTAACATCATTAGACTTCCTCTTCGCTGAGATGAGAGTTTCAAGCGTAAGGGGGCTCTCGTCAAGACATGCTCCGTTATCCGAATCGAACTTTACTTCCTTGAACATCCATTGGGAGGTAGGAAACTCGCGTTTCATGATCTCAAACCAAAACTCTTCGTGCGTAAGCAGGAGTATTTGCCATTCGGAAAATTCATCATTGATCAATCGAATAAGTCGGCGTCGCAGACTCTGATCGAAGCTAGTAACAATATCGTCGAGTACAAGAAACCTGCACCG
>JAUIJG010000373.1 GCA_030431355.1 bacterium | reverse complement strand
CTACTCTGGGGTGTCAACTAGATTTGGTGGCCCTATAGATCTTCGCGCACGCCGAAAAAGAACCACTCATCATTGATTGATGCGTTCATATTGGGCAATACTATGAAACCATCTTCGGCGGCGGTTAGCTTCTCGCCATCGTCAAAGACAGCAATCTCTTGTCCTCTTTTCACTGAATCCAAATTGATCCAGTCTCTTGAAAAAGCACCGTCCCTGGTTTTAAATTGCACGTTCTTTAGATTGATACTATATTGCTCACCATCTAGAACATTTTGGTCGTGAAGCTCCTCATCTATGTCCGCTATATCGAGCATCTTCAATACATTCAGGGTCGCCTGATATCCAATCTCGGCAGCATCGGCATTATGATGATGACCACATTCAAGGGTTATGGAATACATACCGTTCTCAGGCAACCTGGCATAGTTGACTGTTCCCTGGCCGGTCCGTGCATCTTCATTGGTCTTATCCTTCTTCACCACGCTTCCCCAACCGTAGATGAGCCTCAGTACCCCCAGAGACTTGGCGAAAGCTTTGTACTTTTCGGACATCTCACCACCAAGGATGGCAAAAGCGCTTCCCTGGGCGGTATAAGAGTGAAGGTCGAGGAAATAGCCACCAGACTTTTGCAGCAGGGGAGCGAGAACATTGGCGAATCGGTGCTCCTGGCATGAGATCTCGTTATCTTCGCGGATATAAAAAGCACGATTGAGATTATGCTCTACAAAGCGCTTCTTCTGCTCAGCGGCAAGCGGATTGGCCACAGGAACGCAGGTGAAAGTTCCGGATTTGATCCTGATTTTCTCTTCCCTGATATCTTGAAGAATCCGCTCAAGAGCCTGGGAGCCACAGAATTCATTTCCATGAACGCTGCCGAAAACTGTAAAGTCTTCGCCTGCTTCCTTGCCTTCCACAGAGTGGATTGTTATACCTTCATTTTCGTAAGTTTCCATAATCGAAAGGTTCTTCTCTAGCCTTAGTATCATCGTGCGCTGTCCGTGTGAGGATACTATATAACCGTCGCTCTCAGCCACAAGAACATTGCCACTAAGCATCACTTTTGATGCACTCTATTATAAAAGAGTACTTAATGCCTCTATTTTGATGCTTTAAGACAATGAAAATCAACCAGGGACAATTCGATACCTTTCATACTGAAAGAATTGAGAGCAAAGGTCAGTGAAAGAGAAAAGGAGGCTTATTAAGGAGGCTTAGTGGGAAGATCCCCAATGAAACACTTGGCAATATATCCCAAAAAAGTAATACTGTCATCATTGGAGATAAAACTAGATGACTGTTATTCCTCCACTTTCAAAACCAATCGTCTTGAGTACCTTTTTCCTAGTTGCTCTTCTACTTTTTACACCGCTTATCCATCAACCTGCCACCAAAGCAGAAATCTTACACCAAGCAGCCGAGTCTGAAAGCGCAGGCGAATTAAATGAGGCCATAGCGAAGTACAGCTTAGTGATCCAGAGAGATAGCAAGTGTCATGCTGCTTTCTATAAAAGAGCAACAATTCACCAGAGCTTAGGCAATTTAGAAGAGGCGCTAAAGGATTATAGCTCAGCGATATCTCTCTACCAATACGATTCTTACTACTATGAAGATAGAGGCAGGCTCCATTTAGAGATGGAAAACTATGCCTGTGCTATTGCTGATTTTACCGATGCAATCAAGATTAGTCCTTTCACAGAAGACAACTACGGTCTCAGGATATTAGCCTATGAAAAATCAGGAAATAACAGAGCCGCATTAGCTGAATGCACAGCATGCATTAACCTGTTTCCAGCTTACTACCTGCCATATCTCGAACGTAGTATGTTGTTTGATGATTTAGGTTCTCCGGAGAAGGCATGGAATGACATCCAGAAAGCAATTGAACTGCACCCTAGCAATTTTGTGAGTTATCGACAGCGCGCATGGCTTCGGTTCCATAAAGAAGACTATGTAAACGCAATCAATGACATGAATATAGCAATTTCATTGAAGCCAAAAAACTCAGCTTCATATATGAGTCGAGCAGCATTCAACCGGGTGAATTGTAACTATTTGGCCGCGCTGGCTGATTACAGACATGCTTTAGAGATTGAGCCGAACAATTCATTTATCTTCGAGAGCATTGGCCTGACGCAGTTCTATTTTGGCGACTATAAGAAAGCGATTCAATCCTACGATAAAGCATTGGTATTAGATCCTAGCAATACTAGCGCTCTAATTTCTAGAGCTGATGTTTATGCGGCTCTGGGAAACTACTCAAAAGCATTAGTCGACTATAACTCCTGTATTAGACGAGATCCCAAAAATTCCAACGCCTATCAAAATCGAGGTATGTTGTTTGAGAATTGTGGAGACGATCTCAAGGCATCACAGGACTATGACAAAGCAATTCATATTTCAAAAAAGTCATTGACCGCATTCAGATTTAGAGCCCAATTGCGTATGAAGCAAGGCAACAGGGAAGGCGCAAGAGCCGACTTTAAAACAGTACTCAATTTTGAACCAGTAAATTACTCATTCATGAATGCACTGGACAGAGCGATTGCCCATTTCAATCTCGGAAATATTGCTGAAGCGAAGAAAGACCTAGAGAAGGCTTTGAAACTTTACCCTGGCTGCAAGGAAGCAACTCAGTTAAAAAACAAAATCGAGTCACAATCTTAGATGCCTGAACCGTATTTAGTGCCTACATGCGCACTTTATCTACCAGGAAGACAATCACATCTGAATATTCTATTCTAAAGAATCGGGACGACAGGATTTGAACCTGCGACCTACTGCTCCCAAAGCAGCCGCGCTACCAAGCTGCGCCACGTCCCGTTGAGTGGTAAATATAGCACGACCGGAGCTTAAGGAACAAATGCCGGCTCCTCAACTGCAACATCTATTGCATCTTTCTCAACATATCCAATTTTGCCGTTGGCTGTGCGTACTTTGTAGCGATTGTTCCTCAAGCCGCCCACAACCACGACTTTATCTCCAGGATTGGCGGTGGAGACGATTTTCCTGTTGGAATCTTGGACAGGCTTCTTCTTACGGACCACGGCAGTGGTGTAGCCATCAGACTTCTTATAGTCGATGAGACCGCTCCAGACATAGCCCTGTTTTCCATTGACAACAACTTTGTACCAGCCATTGTCTTTTCCTATAACTTTGACGGTATCACCTTTGCGGGCTGTTGTGACTCGGCCGTGCTTGGTGCCCGGTCCGCTGCGTACTGTTACACCCCTGTGGGTGACAATGCTCTTGCCGCCTGCTGCAGGCGTCGTGGAGGAAACCTGACTGGGTTTAGCTGCCAGTTTCTTGGCGGCTTCTTGTTTAGCTTTCTCCGCGGCTATTTTCTTGGCTGCCTCTTCTCGGGCTCTTTCAAGGGCGGCTTTCTTAGCAGCCTCATCTTTACTCGCGGCAGCTTTCTTGGCTCTGGCGGCGTCCTCTTTGTCCTGACGTGCTTGACGCTCGGACTCCTCTTTCTTCAAACGAGCCAGTTTATCGGCATCTTCTTTCTTCTTGAGCGCAGCGGCTTCCCTTTCGGCAGCCTGCTTCTTCTCCAACTCATTTGCTTTAACCACTTCTGCTTTCGATTCCGGATTGCCGGAAGTGTCTTCTGCCATCTGCTCAAGAGTCGATTCGGGTGTGGTCTCATCGATGTCGGCGATGGTCCATCTTTGACCATCGGCACCGGCGAGTATTACTTCGAAAGAGCGCTTACCGGAAGCCAGGGCATATTTGATCTGGGAGCGACTGGAGCTTGCTCTACGGGAGCGCCTCCTGCTTCTTCTAGTCGTGGTCTGCTTCTCGTCTATTTTGGCTATGGTAAATCCAGGTGGGTCAACCACAGGATTTTCGGCCAGTTTTTGAATGAACTTCCTGGCCGGATCATTTAAATAGGATTTGAATCCATCCATCTCGCCCGGTTCAGTGAGGACCGATGCTACCGCATACAGTGCCGAGAATTTGCCATGACCCAGGTCATGTTCCGGTTCGTACTTGCCGTTTTTCCATTTTAGAACCGTCTTAAAAGGCTTATCTTCGAATTTGAGTTCACCTTTGAACAGTTCCTCGGCTTTGGCGGTTTGAACTAGTTTTCGCTCCAGGACAATGTCACGGTTGTTTTTGTCGAAATTGATGGAGCCTTCGCCTTTGATAGCAGGGATCAGTTTGTTCGACTGGTCCACAGAATTCCCGTTGGGCAAAAGAGCAACAGCTTTTAAATTCGGCTTCTTCTTCATGTCGACGTTGGTGTGGCCGATCAGAATCAGATAGGGGTCCGCCTCTGTTTTGATCAAACGTCCTTCATCGAAGACATCGAGACCAAATAACTGGGTAACTTTGGGTCCTTTGTCGGATTCCAAAATCAAAAAGTCGGCTGGCTGTAACACGCAGTCGACTTCCACAAGCTTTATCTTTCGAGGTAGGTCGAATACTAGAACCTCGAAAATAGAGGTAGGCAGCTGAGCCTGTAGAGTAGTAAGAAGGTCGCCGGAGGAGAGACTGCCGTTCTTCTTCAGGAAGGCAAGAATAGCTTTGTCCAGCTTGTTTTTGAGCTTCTGGGCTTGCTCCGCTGATTCGGGACCGGAGGTTATACTGCCTGCGATATTTTTGAGATCCTGATTCGGCTGAGTCAGTTTTGGCAGGATGCTGAAAGCAGCTATCGCCAGAAAGCCAACGAGAATGACTGCCGCAATAACTTTAAAGGGTAGAGACTGCTTCTTCTTGGGGAACTTAGCCCCGCAGAACTGACATTTTCGAGCTGCTACAGAATTCCTCTGAACACACTCTGGACAACGCATATCAACCTCAACGATCTCTTTACAACGACCCGAGAGCCCGTCTCATCGCCACCACAGTCAGATATTCAACGGATACCGAATGGACTACAGGGTCGCCCGAGCATGTGCCTACTAGCACATATCAACGAACCCAGGGATTCTACAACATGCTTGACATTTTCAAAAGGTGCATTGCTACAGAATCAAGGTCTAATTCTCCGAAATAGCCATGATATATATAATTGAACGCAATAAACGTTTGTTCACGATTCATTTTTGTGCGGCTAATATTTACTAAAAGCTTCTAATAATTGGAGATTGCCAACCCATGTTCAAGCTCACCGAGCAGATGAAAGAGAGCCAGGAGATTAGAGAAGTCGGTAGGCTTTGCTATGAAAGAGGCTATATTTGCGGAACCGAAGGAAACTTCAGCATCCGCCTGGACGAGAACCGCATCCTGACAACAGCA
>JAUIJG010000372.1 GCA_030431355.1 bacterium | reverse complement strand
ATCTATCTATTGCTCCGTCGTACTGCTTCTTCTTGAGCAGTTCATCGGCCACGGTCGTGCTCTCTTTTGAATCCTGCCTGAGCTTGGCGACCTGATTCAGTCCTCGCTCGACACGCTTGGGTGAACCACTGAAAGCCTGAGCTTTTTTGTAGGCGGCTTCGGCATTGTCCAGATCTTTGATCAATATGGCCACATCACCAACAGCGAAACTCTGACGAGCATCTTTCAAGTTGGCTATAACCTGGACCAGATCTTGAGATGCTTTTTCAAAATCACCTTGCGCCATGAGAGCTTCGGCCTGGGCAAGTCGCTCACCATCATTCTGGGGATCACCCAGTTGGCTGATATCAGGATTGGTGCCTGAGAGCGCCATCAATTTAGCCTTAGCGAGGCGCAGTTCCATGTCATTGGGTCTGAGCTTCACAGCTTCATCAATGGACTTCATCGCCTCCTCGTAATCATTGGAAGCAAGTAGAGCAGAAGCAGTCTGTTTCTGTGCCTTCAGACAGAGAGCTTTGCTCAGTCCTTTAATTGCCTGGGTATCATTCGGTCCCATTTTCAAGATGGTTTTGTATTCACTGATTGCCTGGTCCGCTTTCTCAAGCTTCAAACAGATCTCGGCTATGTGCTGACGCAGATTTATGTTGTAAGGCATCTGGGTAAGCCCTGAGTGCAACTCGGCAAGAGCCAGTTCAAGGTCCCCTTTGCTCTCCCTGATCTCGGCAATCTTGAGATAGGGGCTGGCATTTTCAGGCTTAATCATTATGGATTGGCGATACTCTTTCAAAGCGGCGACAAGATTGCCTTGCTTTTGATAAGCCTCGCCAAGCTTCATGCGCACGGGCCAGCTATTAGGAAACTGATATAAGGATGTATTCAGCTCTTTAATCGCTTCGTCCACGTCGCCCTGGGCAAGATATGCCGAACCCAGACCGAAATGGGCGCCGGAATTACCGGAATTCAATTCGATCGCTCTCTTAAAGCTCATGGCAGCCTGGGCGATGCTGTTCTGCTTCAAATAGATTTTGCCGAGAGCAGAATAGGCATAAGAATGATTAGGGTCGAGTTGGGAGGCGGTGCGCAGCTCATTGGCGGCTGTGTCGAGATGCCCCTGCTCCTGATAAACCCGTCCCAGAGCAAAATGCGACTCAGCGGAAGCCGGTGCCAGGCTGGAAGCTTGCTTGGCGTAAATTTCCGCCTGCTTCAAATAAGACTCTTTATTCTTGCGAATAGTCATGGAAGAGGACTGGAGCCGGTTTAGAATCACCTCCGCCTTTCCCGCATAGGCAAGAGCGCTATGGGGATTTTGCAAAAGCACCCGGTCGAACATCTCTTCAGCACCGTCCAGCTTAAACTGCTTAGCTAGAGCGATTCCAAGACCGACAGTGGCAGCCATGTCCTGGGGATCTTTGACGAGCAGCTCACGAAAAGCCTCTTCCGCTTCACTGTATCGACCTTTCGAAAGAAGCCTCTGGGCAGGCACCACATCGGTGGCAATCTGGCCGGTCATGACTCCCTTCTTAGACTCTGACTTAAACTCCGTCTGAGGAGGTATGTAGCCGGACTCCTGGCTCTCTCCTCCGGGAATGGGCACCTGGGCATTCGCTCCTGTAGCCACAGTGAAAGAAAGGGCTAGGGCTAAACTGAAAATCCTCTTGGTACGAGCTGGCATGGCTTACTCCTCTTGTTCCTGACATCGTCCACCAAATGGCAAGGTGCCCGATCATAACAGGTGAGAACCGAACCTGCTTCATTCCAGGGGATTATCCCGGCGATTTCGTTATATTTAGCCGAAGTGCGGCTTCTCTCTCTATCTCTACCAGATCACCTCAAAACCGGTGTCCTGAAATATGGAGTGCTTACTCAAGTCGGCCCGGGTCAAAGGCTTGGCGTCCTTGAGATGTTTATCGACTTCACTCTTCGGTCGATGACCTTTGGACGCTGCGTAGGCTTTGACCAGGTTACACATATCACCCTCCTGCTTTACTTTCGAGTAATGCATTGAATAGGGGAAAGCGAGATACTCGGCTTCAATAAATGTAGAGCCGGAGAGAGAATAAGAATCTTCAGCCCTGCCAAATGCTTCGACCGCTCCGTCTGTATCACCCAGCTTCTCTTTGCACAATGCAGCTACCAGGTTGGTCAATCCCCGACAATGACTATCTTTGTTTTCACTTGCGTTATCGGCTAATTTCAAGGCCTCTTTATATTTGCCGGCTCTGCAAAGTACCCTGACAGCCTGATACTTGTGGCTATCATTCCAGGTGTTCGTCACTGACTGCAAATACTGATCAGAAGCTGCCTCAAACTGCCCCTGGGCTTCCAGGGCACGACCTCTTAAATAGTGGGATTGCTTATTCGTGTCATCTTCTCCAAGAAGCTCTAGCTTATCGGCGTCTTTGAAAGCAGCAGCAAAATCGCCGGCATCAATTCGGACCATGGCTCGGTCGAAGAGAAGGGCTTTATCGTTTTTGCTCACCGCAATCGCTTTGTCCAAAATATCAATTGCGGCATTATAACTGCCCTCTTTCCTCTCGAACTCAGCCGCCAACCTGGCTGCGTCATCGTTCTTTTTATCCAGAAGGAAAGCGGCTTCGGCCATTGTCTTGGTCACCGCAGGCAAATATTCCCCACTGGCTGAAGCCAGATAGAAACCAGTGCGAGATAGTTGGGAAGCAAACACAAGAGTTACGCCTATGACTAGCACAGCACTCACGCCGACAAATTGCGAAGCTACGGTCCAAATTCCATATCGCTTCTTACCTCTAAAGAAGAAAAGCCCTACCCCTGATACCACTAAAGAAAGCGCGGCCACCATATGGATATAAAGGTCTATATAAGCCAGACTGGCTATCCAACCTGGAGCTTTAAAGCTGCTAACTCCCGGTATAAGCATCAGAAACGGACTCGAAACAGCCAATGTTCCGCCTATCAAAGAAAACGGCAGTATGGTCAGACAGATGATTCCAAAAGAGAGGGAGACCAGCATCAGCCACCAACCACTACCGGTATTTCTCCAGTTTTCGAACTTCTGGTAATTGTCGAAAAAGGAAGTGGCACAAATGTAGATACCGCCAAGAACTAAAAAGTTAAGCACCAATAACAGAACCACAGGCAATAGATAAAATTGCTGGAAGAGAGCCGATGACACTCCGGCATAGAAAACGATTGCAGCCAGACCAACCATAGAGCCAATCATCTGGCGTTTGGTGAACTCTCTTTTCTGCTTAACTTTGCGCTTATAGCGCGTTGGCTGTTTACCGGATTCCAGAAGTTTCAAATCTTCAATAAGCGCTTCAACGCTCTGATAGCGATTGACTTGATCCTTCTCAAGACAGCGCAGGACCACAGCCTCCAGACCTTTCGCCAACTTGTCCTTTTTGGCGGAGGCGGGAAACGGAGCAATCTCTTCGTTGATATGTTTGACCACTACCTGAATAGGATTCGCGCCACCAAAGGGAGGGTCACCGGTGAGAAGCTCATACATGAGGCAACCAAGTGAATAAATATCGGAACGGCTGTCGAGCATGAATCCGAGACACTGCTCGGGGCTCATATAGTGCGGGCTACCGAAGACTTCGCCGGTCTCCGTTAAATTGTGGGTCTCTCTATTGGCTTTCGGCATCACCTTGGCTATGCCGAAATCAACTACTCTTGCCAGCTCGCTGCCGGATTCGTCCCGGGAAATGATTATGTTCGTGGGCTTTATGTCCCGGTGAACCACCCCTTCGGCATGGGCATGGGCAAGGGCTTCACAGATTTGTCTTATGAGAGTAAGCGCTCTAGTTGGCTTGAAAAGCCCCTCTCTTTTCAAACAATCTGAAAGGCTCTCTCCTTCGAAGTAATCCATGACAAGATAAGGAGCGCCATCAGGAGTAATACCATGCTCATAGGTCGACACCAGATTTGGGTGGGAAAGCTTGGAGGCGGCCTCGGCTTCTTGTTCGAATCTTTTCAGAGCGGCTGTGTCATCGGCCAGTTCGGCAAGCAATATTTTGACAGCAACGATCCGGTCCTGCCTCAGATCCCTCACCTTATAAACACTGCCCATTCCTCCCATTCCAACCAGTTCGAGAACTTCAAAATTCTCACCAAGTGAAGGGAAGCCAGCCTCTGAAGCGCTTGCCGACATAATCAAATCCTCAAAATAGCAAATAGAAAAAACGAAAGAAGAATTCCGTGCATCCAGACTATAGATACCCACTCCGGCGATAAGAGAATTAGGCGACCGGCGACTTGTTAAGCTGATTCTTCTTCCATCGGAAAGGAAACCGTTGCCCACCTTGACTTCTGCGGCACAATTTAATGTTACGCCAAAACAAGGAAGAGTCGCCCGATCCAACGCATCTCCTTCGGTTTGATAGAGAAGCTCGACCTGAAACCGTGCTAATGTTTTACGGTTTTGCGGCCCCCGGGCTGCCCTGGTACCCCTTCCCGGTTCGAGCGACAATGAAAAGAGCAACTAAAACTCTCCGCCTAAAATTGGCAAAAGCAACTATTCATCTAACTCTTGCGACAGCAATCGCGCTTGCGTCATTGATCTGCCCAAACAGCGCCAGAGTGGAAGCCAAAAATGAAGGTTCCACGACCGGACCGGATTTAAAAGTGAAATTGGTCCTGCAAATAACCATCGACCAGTTGAGAGGAGACCTCCCCCAGCGCTTTCGCTCAAGATTCGGGAAGAAGGGATTCAACTATCTTATGGATAATGGAGCCTACTTTGCCAACGCGCATTACAAGCACGCCGACACGGAGACGGCGCCCGGGCATGCCACCCTGGTCACCGGAGGAACGCCTCTCCAGCACGGGATCATAGCCAGTGAATGGTGGGACAACAGCCAAAACAAAGTGGTATACGCGGTGGAGGATAAAAACTTCCCACTAATTCGCAAAGATCCAGACTCTACCCTGGAGACAAATTCGGATACGGAAGGAAGGGCGCCCACGAACTTGCAATCCACCACAATCGGAGATGAGATTTATATCGCCACCGAAAAAAACGCCAGAATATACGGAGTTTCAGGCAAGGACCGCGGTGCTATCCTGCCGGCTGGAAGAATCGGCAAAGCATTCTGGCTCTCGGAAGGCAAAATGACCACCAGCTCCTATTACTTTCAGGACTCGCCTGAATGGGTGGAGAAATGGAATAGTAAAAAGCTTGCCGATTCATATAAAGGGAAAAAATGGGAGCTTCTCAACCCCAGAGAGTCCTATTGGCGCAAGAATCAAGACAAAAGACCCTA
>JAUIJG010000371.1 GCA_030431355.1 bacterium | reverse complement strand
CTGGGTGGTGGATTTGTCGCTGACGAGAGTATTCCCTCTCTACAGAATCAGGCAGGCACCTTGCCCAACAGAGCAAGCGTAAACGCAAACACCAAAACCAGCTCATTAATCAGCTAACAAAAATCCCCAGTCTCAAGAAGATGACCGGGGATTTTAGAACTGATTCGAAGAAGATCTAAGCTATTACTTTTCTTCTGCTTTTGAAGATTCAGCTTTCTCAGCGCCTTCTTTGTCGGAGGCGGGCTCTTCCTTCACGCCTTTCAATTTGTTGATGTCCCAGACACTAACAATCTTGACCTTCTCACCGGTGCTATCGGTACAATGCAATTCGGCGTAGAATTCATCTCCATAATAGATGAGCAGTCTTGGATTTTCAGTGTTACTCATGTTCGAGTCGTCTACTTTGGACTGTTCCGGAGCCCGGCTGGGAAGCATCGCTTTTACTGTCTCCATTGCCTGCTCTTTGGTGATCGGATTTTCAAGATAGAGAGCCTGGAGTCCGAAACAACTTCCATCCCGGCACTGGGCCAGGTAGCTTCCACCCCTTGCGTCTTTAGTTCTGGAAAGGTACTGAGTCTTTCCACCGGCGCGGGAGATAGGATTTTCATCCAGTTCAAAAGAGAGTACGGCATCTTCCAGTACTTTCTCCGGAACGCTCACTTTTAAATTTGCCAGATCGATGGTGCCTTGAGGCGTTACGGCACCGCTATCACCGGTGGTACCACTTCCACAGGCTGTCAGTCCGAAAGTAAGTAGCAAAACCGCCACCAAAAATTGAACCATGCTAGTTTTTGAATTATTCCAGATCATTGGACTTTCTCCGAGATTTCCATTTTTCAATACAGCACGAGAGTCTATCGCTAAATCCGAGAAGAAACACCGATAATCTACTCATCTGTAATGAATGTTTTCTACCAGCCTACTGACCGTTGTGTAGCTCTTCACTGACGGTATCAATAACCTGACGGGCTCTTTCCATCAAGCGCTCCTTGTCCTCCGGAGCCACTTCGTCCAGATAAGTCGAAAGTGCGTTAATAGGTGACAGGACAGAGCTTTCGGTTAACTGAGGCATGCGCGCCCGGCTGCGCGAAGGAATGACTTCCGCTTGCAGCCGGACAGAAAGGCAATTGCCGGCTTCAATCAATACGTCTTTCTCATCCACACTCTGCAGTTCATCCTGGGAAATCTTGTACCTGACTCGCAAAACACAACCGTTTACAGCCTTTTCCGCCACGGCCGCCCTCAGCTTGGCGGTGGGATCAGGACATTCCCTAACATCCACATCGACAGTGACAAAAGGTCGGGGATCAATACTGTGGAATTCAAATTCTGTCTTGCCTCGCTCCAGCTTGACATGGACAAAACCCTTGTCTTCTTTCGCCTCTCCGAAATCCACCCTGTCAAGGGAACCCGCGTAGACGATAATCGGCTCACGTTCGCGAATCACTTGATATTTGTGAATATGACCGAGAGCTACATAATCCACCCTCTTATCCACAAAAATGTCGGTTGGAAATGTGAGGGTGTATCCGACCAAAAGCTCTTCTTCTATGCCGGCCACCGCCCGGTCCAAACTCATATGGGCTGTTACCACCGCAGGTATCTCCGGATCAAGCTCCTGGTAAAAGCCTTTCAGGAGCCGCTCCACATGCGACACAAGCACCGAGTCAATCTCCTGGGCAGAAAGCTCCCTGTACTTGTCCAGGGTCATTAAATTGTTTCTGGTCACATGGGGAATGCCGACCAGCTGAAGGGGGCCGCTCTTAGTCTCAAGGACGGTTCGCAAGGGCTTGTCAACGATAGTCAAACCAGGAACTTCAAGACTCTGGAAAATTGACAAAGAATGACTCTGGGTAGATTTCAAAATCTGGTCATGGTTCCCCACCACTAAAATTGTCGGAATTTCCGCCCGGGAAAGTCGATGCATCTGTCGGGCAAACATCTTCTGATAGATTGGCTGTGGATTCGCTGTCTTGTAGGCATCACCCGAGAATAGAAAGGCATCGACTTTGTTTTCAAGGGCATAGTCAACGCATTTTGTCAGGGACTGAACAAAATCCTCAAAGCGCATATTCAATCCTGTTTCCGGATTGAGACGACCGTGCCCCTCGCCGGAACCAAAGTGAATATCGGAGACATGTATTAGATCAATCATCGTTATTCAATTCTATCCAGAAGATTTATCCTGCATATTGAAGGTAAAATTATTTCATCGAAGCTTTAGCAATTCTGAGTAAAGCAAAACCGCACAGGTTCAATCATCAATTAATGAACACCATTAAATCGGCAGCGATTAAGATTATCCCTTGCCTGGCAGCAATTCTTACCTCAACCAATCACGCTGCCCTGGCACTTGATTCGAATTCAAAGATTCTAGCCGACATCTCCTCCCGGCTAAATCAAAGCAAAAGTTTTGAACCAGCAATTAAATACAGACTTTACAGAAAATCCGGAGAGCTCATCGTCTCCACCTACCGCCACCCCCTTGCCAATCTCACGGATTTAAAGATCGACGCCCTCTTAATCGCCCATGAAAGCTTAAAATCTGCCGGTGCAAATTTTAGCGGAATTACAGTCTACTTCTTCAACAATAAGGACAATAGCCGGTTCTGGAACGCAAGAATAGATAAGTCCCTACTGGATAATCTCAAGAAAGCGCATCTGACTAAAGAGCAAGCCCTGGCAAGAGTAAAACTGGAACAGGGCAGACTTCCTGAAACAATCTCCAGCCGCTACTCGGGGGCCAGCTATAAGCAGATTACAAGCCAGCTAACAGTTAGTCCGGGATTACTTGAAGCGGAAAGAGCGAGGTTGCTTGATCGCATTCTAAAACTGAAAGAGTCGGGCAAAGACGTTTCTAATTTGGAAAAATTGTTCCTCCAGCTTGATGATACCGCTAGACTAAACGCAAACGATAGTGCAATAAAGCCGCTCTACATCTATACTCTTCAAATGCTCGATACAGTCACCAACGCGGATAATGAATAAAAGCAACAGCAAAAGCAAGAAAAAAAACAACGCTCCGGTAAAGAAAGGAGAGAGCGTAAAACTTCAGATAGAATCCCTTGCCCCTGGAGGACAGGGGGTAGCAAAGTTGAACGGTTTTCCCATCTTTGTGGATAGGGTGGCACCACAAGACAGCATCGAAGCTGAAGTTTATGATCAAAGAAAGTCGTTTGCCCTGGCCAAAACAGTGAAGCTGTTAGAGCCGGGACCGGGACGAGCCGAGCCTGTGTGCCCTGTATTCGACCGGTGCGGTGGATGCCAGTGGCAACATCTGAGCTATGCCGCCCAGTTAGAGGCAAAGAAGGAGATTGTAACCCAGACGCTGGAGAGGATAGGCGGTCTGGATAAAACACTGGTGCAAGAGCCCCTCGGTGCCAAGCATCAAATACGGTATCGCAATAAAGTTCAGTTTCCCGTTTCGATAAGCAGCAAAGACGGCAATCTATGCGCCGGATATTACGAAAAGAACTCCCATCGCCTGGTCGATATAGACTCCTGCCCGGTTCAACCGGAAGACCTGGATCATATGCTTGCCTGCGTCAAAGATGCCTGCCGGGAGCAGCAACTGAGCGTTTACGATGAAAACACCCACGACGGTCTTCTCCGTCACATCATATTGCGAAGAAGTGACGCGAATAAGGAAGTATTGCTCACCCTGGTAGTAAATTTAAAGGGCACCGAAGAACTTGACGACCCGTTGCTTAAACGGTTTAAAACCGTCGCGGCAAAAATGATGGGGACATTTCCTCAAGTAGCTGGATTCTGCCTCAATTTCAATGCCACAAGAGGAAATCGCATTCTCAGCGATCAAACCGTTTGCCTTGTCGGTAGCGCCGTCATAGAAGAGGTGCTGCAGTCGAAGAGATACCAAGAGAAGCGGCTGCGATTCAGGCTCTCTACCAATAGTTTTTTCCAAATTCATTCTGACCAGACCACCGTTCTTCTAGACAAAATCAGAGAAGAGATAGGAGAACTGAATAAAGAGGCACCGCCAGTGGTCGTGGATGCGTATGCCGGAGTAGGCACTATAGCCATGTGGCTTGCTGACGGTGCCCGCACTGTTTATGCCATCGAAGAGAACCGCTTTGCGGTAGCCGATGGACGAAACAATGTGCTCTTAAACGGAATAACCAATATAGATTTCAGAGAGGGCAAAGTAGAAGCAGTGCTGCAGAAGCTTCAAGAAGATGGTATCGAGGTTGATATCTTAGTCCTGGACCCTCCCAGGAAAGGCTTGAGCGAATCAGTCATAGATTCGGTATTAAAAATCGGTCCTGACAAATTGATCTATGTAAGTTGCAATCCCTCTACCCTGGCCAGGGATTTGAAAAAACTGGAAGCTGGTGAAATCGATGAAAGCGGCAGGGAAGTAGATACCGCGGAAGGAAATACAAAGAATTCTGGGTATAAAACTGTTCGGGTAACGCCCCTAGACATGTTTCCGCAAACATATCATGTAGAATCAGTAGCCTGCCTCGTGAGGAAAAATTCGGATGGTTCTTTCAGGAATTTGGAAAAAATCTGAAGGCTCTGCTCAAGATCCCTTCCTGAACGCGCTCAGAGTATGCCACGAGAAGAATTTATCCCCGGATGACGTTCAGGAGATCTGCGCCTCGGTAGGATGGAGCAGAAGAGAGCCGGAATTAATAGCAAAAGCCCTGGCCAACAGCCTGGCGGTCGTTTCGATCTGGGACAAGACCACCATAGTAGGATTCGCCCGGGCCACCGGAGATATGGTTTTCAACGCCACAGTCTGGGACATGGTTGTCAGGCCGGACTATCAAGGCAAAGGCATCGGCAGACTGGTGATGCTCGAATTGCTAAAAGACCTGGATGAATTCGGGATCCCCTTGATTACCCTTTATGCGGATCCGGGAACCGACGGCTTCTACAAAAAATTCGGCTTCCTTGCCGATCCTTCCGGCGTAAGAGGCATGTTCAGAGAGACCGGTTAATATCATCTTCTAACGAGAAACTTAAAAAACTTTACTGCCGGACGGATTTGGTTTGGCTAGATCCATCGATACATGGTAAATTCATTTCTCCATATATGATGTAAATCGAGCGCCGGAAGAGCGCAGGAGATGTCATGAAGATTATTTTACAGGATAACGTCCCCAAGCTGGGTAATGCCGGCGACATAGTTGAAACCAAACGGGGATACTTCCGAAACTTTTTAGAACCCAGAGGGCTCGCCGTAGTTGCCACCAAAGGCACTTTGAAAAAACGCGAAGAAGACAAGGAAGC
>JAUIJG010000370.1 GCA_030431355.1 bacterium | reverse complement strand
GTCTTCTCTCCAATAGACTGCTCGGCTTCCACACGGCTGAATATGCCCACAACTTTATGGATACGGTAGAGATCCTATTTCCTGATCTAAAAGTGGATCAGATGGATATGACCATCGATTGGCAGGGTCGAAAAACAAGAATTGCAGTAATGCCCCTGGGAATCGACGTGGATAGATGGAAGGATATTTCCAGTTTAGTTCGCCCCGTGGCAGAAGCTCTGGCGGTCAAATACAGACTGGCCAACCAGATCATTCTCGGTATTGACCGTCTCGACTACACCAAAGGAGTGCTCGAAAAACTTCATGCCATAGAGTATTTCCTGACAGTAGCTCCTGAGATGCACCGGCGCTTCCACTATGTTCAAATCTCCCAGCCGCCCCAATCTGAAGAAGAAGAATATACCCGATACGCTCTCCAGGCAGAGGACAAGATCAAGGAGATTAACGAGCGATTCAGCACCGATGGCTGGTCTCCCATCATTCACCTGGATACAAAACTCACCTTAGAAGAGCTGGCGGCATGGTACCAGGCCGCGGATGTACTCTGCGTCAACTCAATAAGAGATGGTCTCAATCTTATCGCCAAAGAATTTGTATCCTGCAGACAAGACGAGCAAGGCGTGCTCATTGTAAGTAAAAACGCAGGATGTGCTTCCGAGCTTAGCCAGGGCGCCCTGGTTGTCGATCCGCGCTCTCCATCAGACATATCTGGAGCTTTGAACAAAGCGATAAATATGCCGGTGGAAGAAAAGAGACGGCGAATGACTGCCATGCGTCATGTAATCGGCTGGAATCAATTGCACGATTGGGCGCTCGGCTTCTTGAAGCAAGCACTTAAGTAGTCTACTGTCAGCTATTAGATCCTAAAATCCTGCGTGGAGTAATTACCAGCGCAGCAGATTGAATCTGTCCATATCGACAGTGGCAAGATTTCTGTAGATAGAAAGAACAATCGCCAGACCGACAGCGGCTTCAGCTGCGGCAACGGTCAGAATAAATATGGCGAAAAGGTGACCTTTCACTCCGGCGGGATCGATATATCTGGCAAAAGTTATCAAATTGATGTTGACGGCGTTAAGCATCAACTCGATGGACATCAAAACCCTGACGGCGTTTCTTGATTTGACCATACCGTACATGCCGATGGAGAAAAGCAAGGCACTCAAGGTGAGATATCTGGTCATCGGGTCATGACCCATGGTGAAGAGGAAAAAGGCTCCAAGAATGGCAATCACTTTCACCACTTCGGAGTAAGCACCGAAGAAGTAACGGAAGACCACGCCTACAGCTGTGATCATCGCAAACAACCAGACATCCCAGAATGAATCCATGAGCTGTGTCATGCCGCCTTCAACAGATCCCCGGGCTGCCACCACGATGACACTGGCCGAGACAATCACGGCGTAGATGAAAGTGGCAACAAATCTTGCCATGTCGGACTTTGTTTCTACCGCTTTAGTTGCTTCCACTTTCCAATCCCTCGGGTGTATCTGTAGTGTCTACTTTTTCAGCTTTAGCAAGCATAATGGCACCGATGAGAGCAGCCAGCAGCAATACTGACGCGAACTCAAAGGGCAACGAATAGTCTGTGGTCAAAGCTTTTCCAATCACCGCCAGGTTGTCGGAGGAGATTGTCTGGTCTGACTTAACCCAGTTTTCAGAACGAATAGCCAGATAGATAGTTACGAAGCCAAACCATGCGACCACGCCTGGAAACATTGACCTGATAGCGGTTAAAAGTCTCAACAATGGAGGCTCCGATGCGGCAACCGCCTCTTCTTCATCGGCTTCATTCTGAAGTCTTGGGTTGGTCAACATCAACGCGATTACGACCACCAGGGTTATGCCCACCGCGTAAATCATCACCTGGGCAAGCGCGATGAACTGCGCCTGCAACAGAAAGAAGATTCCGGATATACCACCAAATACTCCAATCAGGAGAAATCCGGCCCTGACCACATTCTTGTCGGTGATCACACCGACAGAAAGGCAGATGGCGACCACCGCGATTGTATAGAAAGCAATCGCTTCGGCTGCCCCGGTTGAAACTAGTTCTTGAACATTGAGAATATTCATAAGGTCACCTACGACTTATCTTCCTTTTTATCTTCTTTATCCGATTCTTTGGCTTCCTTGGCTTCGCCCTTGGGCTCAGGTTTCTTCTCTGCCTTGGCTTCCGGCTTAGCATCAGCTTTAGCTTCCGGCTTAGCGTCTGCCTTAGCTTCCGGCTTAGCGTCTGCCTTAGCTTCCGGCTTAGCGTCTGCTTTAGCTGCTGGCTTAGCTGCTGCTCCGGCTGCTGGCTTGGCTGCTGCTCCGGCGGCTGGTTTGGCTGCCGCTCCGGCGGCTGGCTTAGCTGCCGCTCCGGCGGCTGGCTTAGCTGCCGCTCCGGCGGCTGGCTTAGCTGCCGCTCCGGCGGCTGGTTTGGCTGCCGCAGGCTTGGGAGCCGGTTTGGGTTTAGGTTTGGGAATCTCTTTCTTATCAAAGTAATACGCAGATTCATCCTGGGTAAGAGTCAGTCTCTTGATGTCATAGACAAGAGACTCCCTTGAATAGTCGGCCATTTCGAAATCATTTGTGTTGATGATGCACTGAGTAGGGCAAACTTCTGTGCAGAGTCCGCAAAACATGCAGAGACCATGATCGATTTTGAAGTTGATCAACTCCAACTTGTTGGTCTCCGGACTCTTGTGAGCGGTGATCTCAATACACTTGTCGGGACATACTCTTTCGCATTGTCGACAAGAGATGCAGAGGTGATCTCCGGTATCGGGGTTGACGTTGAGAGCCAATCTTCCGCGAAAGTTCGGGGCCAGATCTTCCATTTTGTCAGGATAGACCTGGGTTGTCGGCTCCCTGAAAGAGTGAATGAAGACTGTTTTCAGTCCTTCACCTACTCGCTTGAAACTCTCTACTGCTCTGTCAATCAAGTTAGCCATGGCAAACCACCCAGGTTCTAGCGAATACAACTACGATAAAGAGGATAAGGGCTAGCGGAATAAGACGCTTCCAGCCAAAATCCATGAGTTGGTCTATACGGAACCGTGGGAGGGTTCCCCTGACCAGAATAGCGAAGAATACGATTGAGTAAACTTTGACGATTACCCAGAAAGCAGCCCAGAAAGTAGCCGGGTTTATCAGCTTCAAATCGTTTATAAGTGGGCTCAAGAAAGCACCCAGTCCCGCTGATATCGGCTCCAGCGGCAATTTAGCCAAAATCCAGGCTGGAATGGGGTTATCCCCACCACCCAGAAACATAACCGTGGCGATACTGGAGACAACGAAGAGGTTGGTGAATTCAGCCAGGAAGAATATGGCGAACTTGATTCCGCTGTATTCGGTGTTATATCCGCTTACCAGCTCACTCTCAGCTTCGGGCAAATCGAAAGGAATACGGTTGATCTCCGCACAGGCACCGGTTAGGTAGAGCCCGAAGAGGAGGACCGTGCAAATCACAAGAACAAAAGCGAAGATGCTTGAGACGTATGGGACCGGATAAAAGTGAGCAAACATGGCACTTGTATCCGCGCTGCCTTCCACCAGACCAAGCCAGTAAGGAAGCAGCTGGTCATAACCGCTCAGGGCACCGCCTCCCAAAAGGTTCCAGTTAAGGATGCCGCCTTTCTGCTGTTCCGCTATTTTCACCACATCCAGGGTTCCGGCCAGCAAACACATTGTCACCAGGGACAGTACCAGAGGAATCTCATAGCTGATCGCCTGGGCGGCACTTCTCAAGCCACCGACTAGTGAGTATTTCTTATTCCTCACCCAACCAGCCATCACCAGTGCTACTACCGGAATGGAAGCAGCAGCAAGGATGTAGAAGATGCCTGTGGGTATGTTTAAGATCTGGAAGAGTTCGTGATTGTTGGTGACGGCGGCAAGCAACGGCAGCGCCCCAAAAATAGAAGGAGCAAAGAAGATGATGGGAGCCAGGGTAAACATGAATGCGTCGGCACCACGAGGAGTTATGTCTTCTTTAAAGAGAAGTTTGACCGCGTCGGCTGCGGTTTGAAACCAGCCATCGGGACCGTGACGGTTGGGACCCATCCTGACGGTAAAGAGAGCCAGGGAGCGTCGCTCGAAGAGCACCATAAACATGGCGTTAATCGGGATAAAAACAAGAAGAGAAAGAATCGGTGTAAGAGATCTTAGTAAGTCGGCGGTAAACATGGCTTCGTTGCCGGGATTATCAATTTTGATAATCATCGGCATCTGGCCGGTAATCAAGGCGGGAAGGAAGACACCAACTGCCCAGCAAGCCACCCAGACCGCGCCGAAAGTGACCGTCAGCCAGAAGCCCGCCAATTTCGATAGTTTAATAATCTCTGCAGCGTTCATACCTTTTTACTCACAACCCTTATCTATACCAATCAAAAAGAAGTCCTCAGAAAAGACAAAGATCAACGATCCACATCGGGAAGAATCACATCAATGGATCCGAAGATTGCCATAATGTCGGCGATGGGAGAGCCGACAAGCAGTTCGGAAAGAACCGAAAGATTACAGAATGAAGGGTTTCTCCAGCGGAATCTAATCGCTTTGTCTTTACCGTCCGAAATCACATAACAGCCGAGAATTCCCCGGGGAGACTCGACAGCCGCATAAACTTCTCCGGCCTTAACACGCAGTCCGGCGTTCTGTTTCTTGGCCATGATCTCGCCTTCGGCGGGAATCATGTCGAGACACTGCTTGATTATCTTGTTGGATTCACGCATCTCCCGAATACGGCAGATGTATCTATCCCAGGTGTCTCCACCCTCAGGTTTGTCAAGCCAGTGCACATCAAAATCAAGTTTAGGATATACAGAGTAAGGTTTTGTCTTTCTCAAATCCAGGTCTGTACCGGAAGCACGAATTGAAGGTCCGGTCACACCATAATCTTTAGCCAGTTTGATAGGCAGAATACCGATATCCTTGGTTCGTTTCAAAAAGATGGGATTCTCGGTGACGATGGCTTCGTATTCATCCACCCGATCTTCAAATTCATCGGTGAAAGCCTTCAGCTTCTTGTACCAACTATCTTTGGGTTCCCTTTGGACACCACCGATCCTTATATAGTTGAACATCATTCTCTGTCCGGCAATCTCTTCAAAGAGATCCAGCAGCTTCTCACGTTCGCGGAATGGATAAAAAGGAAATCCGAACATGGCGCCCAGATCGATCAAATAAGTACCGAGCCAGAGCAAGTGAGAAGAGATACGATTCATCTCCGACACCATGACCCTTAGATACTCAGCTTTCTCAGATACTTCACACTCGTCGA
>JAUIJG010000369.1 GCA_030431355.1 bacterium | reverse complement strand
CCCTGGTAGTGGTTCTCAATCCTTTTATAGAACCCTGTCTGGCCCAATCCGGGGGCTCCAGCGCCACCCAGAAAGCAGTCGCTCTGCCGAAAGCCGTGGGCGGAGCAGTGATGGGAGTGGCCATCGGCGTGCCCGTATGCATAACCAAAAGTGTCAAGAAGATGACCTTGGACATGCAGGATTCCATAAGCCAGAACTTCTCCTTCGCCGACGAAAACGATATGTACGCCAAAACCATGGCAGCATTTCTGGCTGTTCCCTATGGTCTGGTGGGAGGAAGCATCTACGGCACCATAAAAGGAGTGGAGAAAGGTTTGATCACCGGCTCCGAAAAGCCCTTCTCCAGGGAATCTTTCAGCCTGGACTAAGTTCTTCATCCTGGCTTCTTTCCGGAGAAGAGTCGATTTAATAATGCCTGCGTAATTCCCCCAATGACTGGTCGGCATCCGTTTGGCAATATAAGAGCATCGGCTCAAGCTCATAAGTCCGAAATATCGCGACTTAGTTTCTCTGGAATAAATTATGGATCCCCTCCTAGAACTAGAATTAGACGGTGTAGTCCGTCTTGAAAGCTCCAAAAAATCGGGTGACGGAAACGCAGACCAAAATCCCGGGGTTATGGATTTAGCAGGAGAGGCGCTCCATTCAGCGGCATACAGTGCACTCCAGGGACCCTTGACCGGCGTGGCGCAATTGGTAGACAAGGCAGCAGGAACGGACCTGGCGGAATCCACCAGCTTTCTACGAGCTCCTGACGAAGTCACAGATACATACTCAAGCCGTTGGCATACCCACCACGTGGCAAGCGCAGTGGGAATGATCCTTCCTTTCATGTTGGCCCGGGGCGGAGCCAGGAAGATTCTCAAGCCTCAGAATCTTGCTAATTCCGGTCTGGGATGGAAGGGCTATGCGGTGGCTGAAGGTGCCCTCTCAGGATTCATTTATGATTCGGCCATGCATCCGGTGGACGCCAACAGTGAGAACTTCTGGGGTGACCGCCTGAAAAACGGTTTAACCGGTGCGGCAACCTTCGGAACCCTGACAGCTTCCGGTATCGGAATCAGAGAAAACGCCCGTGGTCTCATCGGCAACACCGGACTGACAAGAGTTCTGGAGAGCCCGGTGGGAGCAGCTACACTTTCAGGCGTTCCTGCCGGTCTCGTGAGCGCCCAGACCTCAAGCCTTCTTTTTGAAGGTAAGCCGGCCAGCTTCTCCGATTCGGTAGAGAGTGCTTACGCCATGAGTTTTGTGGGCTTTGCACTATCTTCAGCGCACCAGTCTCCCCTGACAAAAAATCACGTGGAAGGCAAGGACCCCGTATCGCGGACGATATCAAATTTCAAAACAACAGCAGGTCAGAAATTCGAGCAAGGAAGCCTCTTTATCGAATCAAAAGCCCGGGGTGGAGTCCGTAATCTAGACCAGGCACTAACCGATCTGCTCATGCCGGACGCAAGATTGCAACCAGCTTTCGCCATGGCAGGCTCCGGCAGACCGGCCGGCTCCCTGGTATTGAACATGGAGTCATTCAGACCGGAAGCCAAATCAACTATCACAGAAGCATTACCCGAAGGCAGAAGTCACGCTAACGAGAACACCGGTCCCCGGGAAAGAGCCGGAGGTCCAGAAAGTAGAGTTAAACCGGAAGCAGACGTCATAGATCTTGCCGATGTGAAAGCGGCAAAACTACCCGAAGGAAGAAAGTCCGAAGGCCAGGTTCTGGAGACAGAAAGAGCAGGCAAAGAAGCTCCTCGAGAAAGCGAACTCGCTTCTGAAGTTGTCTATCAAACCAATCACACCGATATAGCTGAGTACATAGCTCACTCAAAAGACTTCAGAGGTTTGAAGGCCGACCCCAGCAAAGTCTTTTATGGCAACGATGCCCTGTTTGTAATTGAAGTTCTTCCCACCAAGAAATTGCCTGACGGAGCCGTTTTAAAAGCGATTGTTCCTGAAGGTGGATGGGAGACTGAATGGGGCAAACGTCCCGGTGACGCAAGACTCCTCTCTAAGGTGCACGAAGTGGACATCGGCTCCGGTGTTACCGCATATCTATTTTTACAAGAGCTGGTGGACGTGCGTACTCGCTACGAGAACCACCTCTTAGACGACTACTTCCGCGGTCTCGAAGGCAAAGACCTGGCCTTCGAAGAGCCCGGTACGAATCCGAATAAACAGTTCGGAATCTCCCAGGTGGACGGTCGCCTTGTTTTGATCGATTATCCATCGACAGGAAAGCCCGGACATATGCAGACCCTGACCGAGCTGACCCAGGGCGCGGACTATTTCGAAGCCCAGTTCGACAGAGAGAATGAGAGCCGCATGGGCCGGGGAAGAGAGTCTGAACCGGAGATTAAAGAGCAAGAAGCCGACATTCGCGACTGGGAAAGACAGAAATTCAAAGACAACCAGGAGCTTACCGAAACGGATAGAGAGATAATCGACCAGCTCTCCCTGGGTATCTCCAAAGGTGAACTGGCAGACTACATGGCTCTCATGGAAGGCAAAGTAACCGAAAGCGGCGAGCCAAATAGAGCAGAAGTAATGCCCCGCATCGAAGCACTAATAGAACGAGCCAAATCCGATGGTCTGGATCTGGATATCGACTAGAACATGGTTTCAAATTACAAATATTCTGTAATCTAGACGATTCGATCCATTGCAATTTTTCAAAAGCATGTTAGCATCGATAGAATCATGCAAGAAATACAGATCCAGCTCCAAAATAACCTCTGGTGGCCATGGCAAAAGAAAGAAGCCGCGCCCACCGAAATATTTTGCTGAGAACTGAGATAGGATTCTGATTTCCTGAGCAATATGCGGGCAAGGCAAAGTAAAAGCCAGCCCGCTTTTTAGTGTTCAAATGAAAACTCTTAGAGCTCCGGTTGGTAAAAGGTACAAGATTCGGTATCACCCAATTAGTTGAAGCTAAGAGTCAAAGATGTTGAACCATACAGTAAAGATCAAAGATATCTTCAAAGAGTCAATAAGACTGTTCGCCCTGCCCCTGAATTCATGCCCGGTTCAAGACCTGGTAAATATTGCGGGTGCGGACAAGATATTTCAGTCCGACTCCAAAACGCTCTACGTTCTTAGAGCAAGTCACAGAATTACTATCAATGGACTCAAGGCAACCCTTCAAGAATTTGCAAGCGACAAGTCCCAGGACTTTGATATAGAGTGCCCTTTCGACTTTCTTGGTGATGTCTATGATCACTATAAAAATTCAATTTCGATTGTGCCCCTCGATTCTCATAGAGAGAGCCTTCCTACGCTTCCAGCTTTTATAGGCTACCTGGGTTTTGCCCTGACCGAATCATCCCTGAATATTCCTAGACAGAAGCAAAAATTCGCCAACCTGCCGGACAGCATAATGGAAATTCCTTCACTCTATATAGTGGCGGATGAGTTAAATGGTAGAGCTTCAATAATTTCCGACCGTGGAGAGGGAGAATGTCTTGAGATAGCCTCCATGATAGGAAATCTCAAAGATTGCGTTTCTACCAGCGCCTGCGCTAAATCCCAGGGAAGTGAGCCTGAGAATTTTGAGATGTCTATAAGCGATCTTGAATACGAAAAAATGGTTGAGAGAACCAAAGAGTTTGTTCGCGAAGGCGAAGCCTTTCAAATCGTTCTTTCACGACGGTTTTCGGTGAACTTAGGTGACCTCACTGCCCGCTCTTTGTATGAAAGAGTAAGAAGCAACTCCGGCAGTCCTTATACCTACTACCTGGACTATGGCTCCTTTCAGTACACGGGAGCATCTCCCGAGAGCCAGATAAAAATACAAGATGGTGTCGCCCGCTTCAGAGCCCTGGCCGGCACCAGACCAAGAGGCACGGACGAAGCGGAAGAGACGAGAATGGAGAGCGAGTTAACAGGCTGCCCGAAAGAGAAAGCAGAGCATATGATGCTCGTCGACTTAGGTAGAAACGACCTGGGTAGGGTCTGTCGCTCCGGTTCAATAAAGGTAAAGAACCTAATGTCGGTGGTCAAATATCCGCAGGTCATGCATCTTTCCACCGATCTCGAAGGCAGTCTTGAAGAGAGCGCCACAGTCTTCGAAACCGTCAAGTCTTGTTTTCCCCGGGGCACCGTATCGGGTGCGCCAAAGAAGCGGGCCCTGGAGATTCTATCTTCCATGGAGGAGGAGCAAAGAGGAATTTATTCCGGCGCCGTAGGCATTTTTGATCTTGATGGCGGTGTTGATCTGGCTATCGCCATAAGGTCGGCGACCATCGTCGGTAAAAGAGCCCATGTACAAGCCGGAGCAGGTATCGTATACGACTCGATTGCAAAAGATGAACGCAAAGAGACCCTGAATAAAGCAGCCTCAATTCTGGATCTGATTTATCCTTCCCGTTCCTGGCGAAGCCTGAAGCCAGAGAAGAAAGAGAAAGAACCAGCATTTTCAGGAGCAAGTGACCATGACCATTCTAGTAATCGACAACTATGATTCATTTACCTACAACATCGTCCAGCAAGTCAAAGAAGTCTACAAGGAGAAAGTTGCCACTGTCTTAAACGACAGAATCAGCTTCGAAGAGATAAAAGCGCTCAATCCGAAAGGCATTATTATCTCACCCGGTCCGGGACATCCGGGTAAAGAGACCGACTTCGGAGTCTGTTCCGAGGTAATCGCAAGAAGAGAAGAGCTTGGTTGTCCAATCCTGGGAATATGCCTTGGACACCAGGGCATAGCCCACATTCTCGGAGGCAAAGTTGAAAGAGCAGAAGAGATTCTCCATGGAAAGATAAGACAGATCAAAAAGCTCAAGAGTGTCAGCAGCTCAGTTCTACTGGCAGGCATTCCTGAAACTTTTGAAGCGATGCGCTACCACTCCCTGGCTGTCTGTAAAGAGAAGCTCCCTCCGGAGCTGAGAGTAACAGCCATAGATGAAGTTTCCAACACAATCATGGCGATGGAGCACAGCTCCTATCCACTATTCGGTTTACAGTTTCACCCCGAGTCCATAGGCACCCCCTGTGGTGCGGACATTATGAGGAATTTTTCAGAGCTATGTCACTAATTGAATGCAAACAGAGTCTTCTAGCTGGTGTGGAAGATATTGATAAAGAGAGCTTTTCAAGAACCCTGGAGGAGCTTCGGGGAGAGAATCAATCAAATTCAAAAAGACTTGCCGATCTCGGTCGAGGCGTTATCGATGTGAGCGGAACCGGAGGAAGCGGACTCTCAAAGTTCAATACCTCCACAGCAACAGCTTTTGTTCTGGCAGCGCTGGAAATTCCTGTTGTTAAGTTCGGAAACCGCTCGGCAACAGGAAACTCC
>JAUIJG010000368.1 GCA_030431355.1 bacterium | reverse complement strand
TGATTCACTCAGGGACTACACAGCCGCAATGGTTGAATCCATAAACTCTATCAATATTAAACAGTAAATAAAAATAGTGATGAGATCGTCGCCATAGCTTCCGGGTATAGTTACTCTGATGAATGACGGAGAGTAAATTGATCTCAATCCATGGGTGATATCAAAGAAAATTCGGAAAATATCACGGATAAGGAACCAGGTTTAGAACTTGATCCAGGTCCTGCTCTGCCTTCCGAGATAGAAGAGCCGGAAGAAGTTTCTGCCGAAATCATCGAAGCCGAAGCGCCTCCTTTAGCGGAAGTCGAGGAAGCAAAAGCCGGACCCACCACCAAAGAGTGGCTTTATGAAATCATTTTCGAAGCGGATACTTTCGGCGGTAGAGCCTTTGACATAGCACTGCTGCTCTTTATTCTAGGCTCGGTCATTGTCGTTATGCTGGATAGCGTTCGATCGCTCAACCAGCAATACACGGAGATATTCAGAGCCCTGGAATGGTTTTTCACCATTGCCTTTACCATCGAATATTGCCTGAGGCTCTACTGTTCTCCAAACCGTCTAAAGTACGCCACCAGTTTTTTCGGCAGCATCGACTTGCTCTCCACCTTGCCCACCTATGTGGCCATTTTCCTCTCCGGCGCCCAGTACATGATGATCGTACGAATCCTCAGGTTACTGCGCCTCTTCAGGATTTTGAAACTGGGACGTTTCCTGGCCGAGGCGGACACGATGGTGGTGGCCCTGAAAGCAAGCGGTCCCAAAATCAGCGTTTTCCTGTTCTCGGTACTTTCCGCTGTGTCTATCGTCGGCGCCATCATGTACCTGATAGAACCGGACGAGAGCGGATTCACCAGTATTCCCATAAGTATTTATTGGGCGATTGTAACCCTTACTACCGTGGGTTACGGAGATATAGCCCCCCAGACAATTCTCGGTCAAATTCTTGCCTGCACGGTTATGATCCTCGGCTATGGCATAATCGCCGTCCCCACCGGCATAGTCTCCGTTGAGATGCACCGGGCAAATAAAAAACGAGTCTCTTTTTTGAGCTGCAACAACTGCGGTGCCAGGGACCATCAGGAAAACTCCACCTTTTGCAACCGATGCGGTACCAAATTGAACAGTTTTGAATTGGACGATGATTAAAATCCTTTAGGTCTATTGGTCGACCTAATTTTCAATCCATGCTAGTAAAGTCTAGAAAGGAATCAATTGAAGGTCCATAGCCAATGCACGATGTCATGAAGTCCCGGGCTCTCCCCCAAAGTATTGCCCTCTTTTCTGCCTTGTTTTTACTGAGTTTTAGCCTTATTGGACCGGCTTCCGCCAGAACTTCCGAAGCCATTACCACCGTCGTCAAAACCGGCAAGACCAGGCCAAAACCCGGAGACCCTTTTTCCATGACCATTGTCCCCCGGGAGAAGTCATTTGTTTTTCTTTTCTATGTGGACGACCGAGATCATGCCTTTTCTCTCTATCCGGGACAATCAGCCAACTATTCGATAATTTCCCGGGAAGATCCTCTTACTGTGGATAGCATCACCAACAACACCATCAAAGTCGACTCCAAAAAAGGCAAACTAATCTCGGTGGCGGTTCTATACGGCAAAGACGGCAGAAAGATAAAAGACCTGGTATTGAAAAACTCCGACTTCAACAACAAGAAGCCGGTCAAACACAGCCTTTCTCTCACCGGAAAAGCCTTGATAGAGAGACTGGAATTCATGAGAGCAGACCATCCCAGGATTTTGCACTACCTGGTAGAAGACGCACCACAGGCAATGCCCCTCTAAGAAGAGGAACTTCTTCAGCTATCTGTCCTGGGCCTCGCGCCTGCCTAGTTGGCAGCGGCTACCTCTACCCTGCAAAGACTGGCAAGGATTCGATGCATCAACTTTTGAACAGTCTTAAGACGCTCGAAGTCGTCTATGGCTCCTTTGAGTCTCAGGGAGAGAACGTTGTAATCTTCTCTCAAGGCACGGGAGCTGGGGCTGCTGTCTGTGTTTTCACAATGGGCCCAGATCTGTACGGAAGGCTCATCAAGAATCAACCTTCTCAAGGCAGCGTCCTCGAATAAGTTTTTGACTATAGCCTCATCGCTTCCTTTGATTATGAAAGCTTTGTCGAAATCTTCATGACCGATGACAATGTCCTGCATGCCCAGAAGCTTTCCAAACCCATGGTGGAAGTGCTCAGGATGGATGGCAAAACTAAACTTTTCATCCAGAGGTTTGTAGCTCACGTCCACCCTTGTGTGGTCCGGCTTTGTCTTGCCGCCGGGAGCCATGGAGTAGGTCAAAAGCCAGGGGGTCTCCGGAAGAGGGATGTGCATGCTCATCGGTTCGTGGGAGGAATCCGGATTAGGATCATCCACTTCGCCCTTGTGCTCATCTGAAAAAGTGTTCCAGACGTACTTCCAACCGTACATTCTCGAGTGAAGTTTAGACATCATTCCCCCACTTATTTTGCTCGTGAACAGAGGAACAGTATATCTCTTTTGCGCCCGGTCATCAGGGAGAAGATTGTGAATCTGAGTGATTCCTTAACAAGATCCGGCAACAAGGCCCGGGCTCAGGGGCTAGACTGTAGTTGTTGTCGAGGCATCCCTTCCCATGGCTAAAAATTCGGACAGCGAAAACATAGCTACCCAGAACGAGTCGAGCGCCGGGTCTGCTCCCCTTGTCGAAGGTAGCCTCTGGCGTGCCATCTGGATTATGTCCTGGCCCCTTCTAATTACCACCGTGGCCAACTCTCTGGTCGGGTTGACGGATCTCTACGTGGCCGGTCATCTGGGCTCCATCGCCCAGGCTGCAGTCGGCTTATCCGAACAGATTATTTTCATGTTCCTCCTGTTCATCATGGCAACCGGAACAGGTACCACAGCTCTGGTCTCCCGTTACTGGGGAAAAGGAGACAGAGAAACGGCTTTCGACTATACGGCTCAGTCCCTGGTGATGGCCATGGTTTTAGGAATTCTTCTTGCTATCTCCTCTTACGTCAGCGCCCATCATGTACTCGGCGCCTTCACCGAATCCCGGGAAGTGACCAGGCTCTGCACTGTGTATCTTGGCATCTTCAGCCTTTATATGATCCCCTTTTCTGTGGTCTGCATATCCAATGCCGCCTTTAGAGCCATCGGGGATGCCAAAACACCACTTTTTGTAGTTTCTACCTTTACTGTCCTGAGCATTGTCGGCGACTTTCTACTGGTGCTGAACAACTGGCCGATAGCCAATCTTGGGGTCCGGGGAATAGCAATATCGGCCCTCACATCATCCAGCATAGCGGCGCTTCTCGCTTTGTATAAATTGAGCCGGTCGGAGTTGGCGCCATCTTTGAAACGCTTGAACAGAGTACTTCCGGACATGCTCAAAAAGATTGTCAAAATAGGTATCCCCTCGGCAATTCAAAGAATGGCCTGGGCCACCAGCACCTTTGTCCTCTTTTTTATCCTGGCCAGATGCCCCCTCCCCACAGAAGCGCTGGCTTCCTGGAGCATCGGCATGCGGGTGGAAGGATTGATGTTCATGCCGGTAATGGCCCTCTCCATGGCCGTCTCCTCCATAGTCGGTCAAAACCTGGGAGCCCGGGAGATAGAAAGAGCGTATAAAGCCGGTTGGCAGGTAGCCTGGATCGGCATCGGCATGCTCACGGTCATGGCCGCGGTCCTTTTTCTGAGCGCTGTTCCCATCGCCCATTGCTTCAGCAAAGATAGCCAGACCATCGAATACGTGATCAGCTATCTGAGAGTAAATTCCCTTTCCGAGCCGTTTCTTGCCCTGGGGATGATCCTGGGCGGAGCATTCCAGGGAGCAGGAGAAACCAGAACACCCATGTGGATAACCTTTTTGAGCAATTGGGTGATAAGACTTCCCCTGGCTTACTATCTGGCTCTACACCTGGGTCATGGACCGACAGGTGCCTGGTGGGCGATGACTCTATCCGTGGTGATCATGGGTCTCGTCACGGCCTGGCGTTTCAAGGCCAGAACCTGGACGCAGCTCCACGTATGATACCATCAAGCCCATCACGAACCACTGCATCAGACGCACATTGCCTGTACCGAAATTGAACTCGAAAAGCCCGGCGACCATCAACGAGATCAAACTTCCGAATACCCCCAGAGCTATGGCAGCATCCAGATCTCTTCTATGATCCCTTCCATAGAACCAGTTCCTCAAAGAATGGGAGAGAGCGACCATAGACAAAAAAGTATAGGCGAGAAATCCACTGATGCCGAGAGTGGCCAATATATGCAAATAGTTGCTGTGGGCATGTTTCAAATCGCCCTGACCCGGGACCTCGGCGATATCAAAATTCTGTGAGGGAAAGTTCCTGACGCCATAGCCGAAAAGTGGCCTGGTCTTCCACAATTCAATCGTATTCTTCCAGACTTCAAGTCGGACCCTTACCCCTATGTCACTCAGAGGATTCTCTATCACCTGCACAAGGCGAGTCTGAACCACCGGTACATAGTTCCAGGCGAGCATCACACAGATAGCCAGAACGATGATAACGGAGCCAAGCATTCTAACCGAGACAAAGGCAGCGGTTACTATCACCGCGGCAGCCACGCCGGCCCAGGCATTTCTCTCACTGGCGAAGAGTACGCCGAGGAAGTTGAAAGCCGTCACCAGGGCAAATACAGGAAGCTTGTCGAGGGGCTTGACCAGATCTTTATAGGCACCACTGACAAGGAATGCCCCTGCCACCATGGCCACAATCTGCATCTGGCCGGCATAGGCCATGGGATGCAGAGTAAATCCGGTGGCTTGCAGATAGTTGTAGGTGGTGAAGGGATGAATGTGGAGCAGCTGTTCCACCATGCCCCAGGCACCTGCCACCGTGCCCATGGAGAACAAACCGGTCAATATCTTAGCTCTCAGACCAGGGTTGTTGCGAATCAGCTGATAGGTCCAGAAATATACGACTATGGCCCTGAGGGTATAGACCGAACGAACAGCTTCAATCCAATCGACTTGAAGCAAACCCGATATGAATACACTCACGGAAAAGACGATAAGCGGCACCGTAAATGGTGCGTCAAACATCGGCAGTTTTGCTTCCACTTCGGGCAGCTCTCCTCTGCCTTTTAAAATCATTCCCAGGATAGCAACCAGCACCCAGGCGCCCAGACCTACTCCCAGAACAACCCAGGGATAGGTGATCGGCAGAAAAACAGCTATTGAGTAGGCTATCACTAGCCAAATTTGCAATCTAACAAAAAAGAGATGTGCTGATTTTACCGTCACTACCGCATCTAATCGTCAATCTTCCAGTTCGTCAGACCCATTATCTCTCTGAC
>JAUIJG010000367.1 GCA_030431355.1 bacterium | reverse complement strand
CTCTATCAGGAAGAGTCAGGCGGTTCAAAAGTTGTGTGGACCCAGTCCTTTGCTCCTTCCGATCTGGAATTCATGTATGACATCTTGATGATGTCCGCCCCGAAAGGAACTAGTTCGACAAAAATTCCCGAACTTCTCCAGTCGGAAGACGACAAGAAACCGATAGAGCAGCAGGATACCAATCCTGATCCCAAGAAAGATATCTCCAGCGGCTCCTTCCCGGAAGTGGCTCCACTGCCCCAACCCGGCATGGGCGCAGGAATGGGCATGGGTCTAGGCGGAGGTGTCGGTCCGATGCCCGGCAACCAGGCCACCAGTCACCCACCCCAGGGGGCACCGAATCCACCCCATCAACCCCAACAACATCAACAACAACCGCCGCAACAACCTCCCTATGGCGGTTATCCCGGTCAACAGATGCCTTACCCACCCCAACAGCCCCCCTATGGCGGATATCCAGGCCAGATGCCACCTCAAGGGTATCCAGCCCAGGGTCAGATGCCGCCCCAGTCGGGACAGATGCCGTATGACCCCTACGGAAGCACTGCCAGTATGAGCTCAGGCGGTGTGGTGCCGGTAGATTACAACCTGATGGATAAGCGCCCCAATGTGCTTATCGGAAGTATGTTGAAAGAAGCTGAGCTGATTAGCAACGCCACCCTGGAAGCAGCCCTGAAGCTGCAGGAGATGGTGAGAGAAGAGAAGTTATCCGCTGAGAAAGCGCCTTCTGTGCTAAAACGACTCCATAAAATGGGAGCTGACATAGATCAGCATCTAACCCCGGAAGACTTGATCAGAAAACCCCGCAAGAAAGCCCCGGAAGCGAGCCAGGCAGCCTCCAGCAAAAACATTCCTGCCGGAAAAGAGACGGCTGCGGTCGAGCCGAATAAGAAGCCGAAACGAAACCTGAAACCGGCATTCGACCTCCTGGAGAAAGCTGGAATCCTATCCTCCGATGATGTCAAAGATGCCCTGGCGGTTCGAAAAAAACACGGTGGAGACCTGGTGGGCATATTGGAAGCAGCTAACAAATTGAACAGAAAGACCGTCGACGCAGCATTCATCTGCCTTCCCCTCATAAGAGAAGGATTGATGAAGTCAGAACAATGTATCATTGCCCTCAACTACTGTAGTCGAATGAGGGTCGGCTTCGACGAAGCCCTGGACGAAATGGGTTGGCAGAACCCCAGGAAGTTAAGAAGCGATCTGCCTCTTAACTGATCACTCTCTCCGGACAGGAAAACGCTGAATCAAAACAAGTATGTCTAAAAAGATACTGGTACTGGATCCCGACAAGGATTTTCGCAAACTGATCTCCCCTGTTTTCGAGAGCAGAGGTCATAGCGTTGACCTGGAAGAAGACTGCGAAGCTTCACTGAAAAAACTGAGTCAGGGTTCCATAGATCTCATACTTCTCGGCTCGCCACTGACCGGAATGAGCGCTGAGAGTTGGCTAGAGAAAGCAAGAGAGATCAATCAATCAGTACCTATAGTTTTTGTTGCCGGCGACAAAACCGAGCTAAACGAAATGAAGAGCCGCCTGGATCAGTATGCGCTGGCTCTTGTCTCCAGCAAACCGCTGATACCATTTATTTTCGGTGCAAGAATCGAGTGCGTTCTGGAAGGCGACGTGGAATCCGAAGCGCAGCAGCAGAAACTCAAAAACTTTGAGACGATGTTCATGGCCCTGGTATCAAAATACGCCAGAGTGTTGCCGGACAAACTGACCGAACTTTCCCAGGCTATCGAAGCGGCAAAAGGTGAGCCTGCCAACCTTGAATTGCTGGATGAAGTAAAAGGTCTCGCTCACAAGATGAAGGGTACCGGCGGTTCCCTGGGATTCCGTAAAGTAGGCGAGCATATGGCTTTTATCGAAGATTCCGCCATCAAAATGAAAGAGTTGCCGGAAGAAGAGAGAACTCATATCTGGCATCAGATTGATAGAAGTCTCGTGGACGCCCGCATGGACGGAGAGCAGGAAGCCCGGGAAGTGATAGACGTCATGAATTCCGGTGAAGAGAAGGGTGAAGCTTCCTCCGATCAGGAAAAGTCCGATGACAAAGAGAGTCCAGCCATGGCCAGGATCATGGTGGTGGACCGGGACAAAGATTTTTTGGAGGTCGTGGAAGAGCTGGGCAAAGAAGCATCCGTAGAGGTTATTCGTGCTCAAACGACTCCGGAAGCCCTGGACAAAGCGGCGCAATATCCCCTTGATGCCGCACTGATAAACATTGTCAGCGAAAAATCCCAGGAAGGCTTCCGCCTGGCCCGAGAGATTCGCTCTCTTCCAGGCAATCATAACCTTCCCCTGGCCTTTATATCCGGTGAATCATCCTCGGTGCAAGATGAGGCTGAAGCCACCCACGCAGGCGCTTCTCTCTACCTCAACAAGCCTTTCAAACCGGACTCCCTCGAAAAAGCGGTTGAGCACCTGGTGGCAATTCGCCAGGGAGGTAGACCACGGATTTTAATCACCGACGACGATGAATTTTTCGCTAACACCATCGCCCTGGTTCTCAGGAATGAGGGCATGATCGTAAAAACCTTGAATGACCCCAATCAGATTCTCGATACCATGCAGGAGTTCCCCCCGGACATGCTGCTGCTCGACGTGATGATGCCGGGAATTACTGGTTTTGATGTTTGTAGAAAACTGAGAAAAGTGCCCCGCTGGCGCGACCTACCCATTATATTTCTCACTGGTCAAACCGGTGTGGAAGCAAGAGTTGAGGCTTTTCGCTGCGGGGGAGACGACTACCTGCCCAAACCTGTGGTCAACGAAGAGTTGCTCACCCGGGTAAAAGTGAGAATCGACAGAGCCGCCATGCTCAGGGAACGTTCAGACAAAGACACCATCACCGGACTGTTGCTGAGAAGAGCATTCTCCGAACAGCTTTCAGCCATTCTCGCCGAATCCGAGCGAATCAACTGCAATTTTTCTATCTGTTTGCTGGATGTGGACCATTTCAAAAAGGTCAACGATACCCATGGTCACCTTGCCGGAGACAGGGTCTTGGCCGGTCTTGGCCAACTCCTGTCAAAACGATTCCGGGTGGACGATATCCGCGGACGCTGGGGTGGAGAAGAGTTTATTCTTGCTTTCCGCAGGGAGACCAAGGAGAGGATACATAAGGCCGTGGACAGAGTTTTGGAGGAATTCCGAGGAATGGAGTTCGAATCCGATTCAGGGGTCAAGTTCCACTGCAGCTTCTCCGGCGGTCTTGCCACCTACCCCGATGACGGGGAAACAATCTTTGATCTGATACAGACTGCGGACCAGAGACTATATATCGCAAAAGAGAACGGTAGAAATCAGATCGTTATTAAAGAAGGCAAAACCGAAGTAACAGCAAAATAAAAACTCCGGAATTTCTCCGGAGTTTTAGTTTTATCGATGTCAAAGAGCTTTTTATATAGTCGACTTTTTACCAGTCGTCATCATCATCTTCGGCGGCTTTCTCGGCTGCCTTACGACGAGCTTCCAGCTTCTGACGATATTGCTCTTGTTTCTTCTTGTAGACTTCACGCTGCTTCTGGTACTGCATGTACTTGTAGGCATCTTCGTAAGTCTTCTTGTACTTGTCTCCGCCGGCACCTACGGCCTGGCGAAGATACTTACAGCCTTCAGGATAGTTTTTCATCTGAATATAAGTGGTGCCAAGGGCCCCGGAGATATCCGGATTTGAAGGGTCCATAGATGCCGCTTTCTTTAGCTGGGTTATGGCCTGGGCCTTGTTTCCGTACCTGGCGAGAAAAAGCCCATATTCATAACGCAGCTTTGCGTCATCAGGCTGAAGCGAGATCATGATCGGATACTCTTTCAGACAGTCGTCTTTTCTTCGCTGAGCAATGTATATATTGAGAAGGCTTCTATGAATGGTGGCCTTACGTTGCTTTACAGTTTCAGGATCAACCTTTGTCACCGCTTGCGATGGCAGCACCGCCAGCATGGAGAACACAAAAGTCAGCCCCAACAAAGCACCAAGAAAACTTTTTATTCCTTTTCCAAATTGCATTTAAATCTTTCCTCAATCGTCTTGCGGGGTTTATCTTGTCTGACCTTTATGCTGCTCAAGAATACGAAGCACTTTGTCGTAGTTGTCTTCATTAAAGGCAAGACGACCATAGGATCCGTGATAAGTCTCAAACATGCCGTCCACCGGAATCGCGTTAGGTATAAAGATTATCCACTTACTTCCTTTTTCGGGCATAGTTGTCTTCTCGTCAAACTTCCAATCTTTAGGTTTGGGTTTGTTGGTCTTATCGTGAAACTCAAAGCGAATCGGAAGGGATTTGTTCATGTCATGACCCTTTAGAACTTCCTCAATTCTATAATTCGCCTTGGGCGGTCGATAGAAGGAGACCATGCCTTCCTGCTCAAAGCCTTTGTATTCAGCAATCACGATACACTCGGAGCGCAGATAAGCAGCTTTCAAATTGAGCGCCACATCGGATTGTTGAGGGTTGGCCTGCTTCTCGGTGACTTTTTCGCGCACCGGCACAGGGGCGATTTCTTTGTATTTCGGAACGACAATTTTACCCACATGTTTCTTTCGAATGATAATGCTCTTACGCATAAGCTTCTTGAGTTGTTTCTCCACAATGGAGGGCTCCTCCACATGAGCGAGAGCATCTTTCAATACGGGCTCAGCATCACTGTATCGGTTCATGTGATAGAGACACTCGCCGTACTCCAGAGGCATCAATTTCTTGTATTTAGGACTCTGCTGGAAGAGTTGCTCCAGGGCGAGAGCCACCTCCGGCCATTGACCCATCTTGCGGCTAGCCTCGTACAATCCAAAATAGAAATCATCTTCTTTGGGATTCATCCCGATCAAAGCTTTATAGTGCATCTGCGCTTCAGCGTATTGCCCCTGCTTCATGGCGGTGGCAGCCGCATGGGCTTTCCTTGAAACTAGAATGGACCCATACATGCCGACATCGTCAGCTTCCAGGGCACCAAAGCCGGCAGGAGAAAAAATTCCTACCAGGGTGAAGGCGAGCGGCAAAGTCAGTAATTTGAGCAGTCCACTCTTTTTCGCTTTCCGCATGAATTTATCATCGGGGTGGGTCATTATCTATTAGCTCCTTCCCAAGCCTGGGGATAAGGTCGCAGTCTACGTCCAATTGCCTTTTTCCACGTTTGGCCCGGTTACTGGCACCTTTGACGTTAAATAAGTGTCAATTGTTGCAGGTTTTATTATTAAAACCCCTGTCTGCTTGACGAACGGGAACCAGGAAATTGAACCTTTCTATAATGAATTATAGATCCTATTATTCAATTATGTGACGCTCTGTCCATAA
>JAUIJG010000366.1 GCA_030431355.1 bacterium | reverse complement strand
AGTACCTGGGCGGTATTTACATTCAATCTGGCGAAAGCGTCCGAGTACATAGAGAGCAGTATTCCCTGACCGATAGCGGCACAGGCCTGGATCATCGGCAGATGGGATGGACGTTTAGGCAGTCTCAGGTGTTGGACTCCGAGACCGACCGCACCGGATGAGACAACCAGGACCTCTTTGCCGGAATTTGCCAGATTTGAGATGTCTTCCACGAAAGAATAAAATCGACTGAGAGCAAGCCCGCCTTCCTCTTTCATCAGAATCGCGGTACCCAGCTTTATCACAATACGCTGGCTATTGGCCAGCAGGTCAGCTCTTATATTCAGAGGGGTTTTATCGGCTTTCATCTTGTTTCCGGTTTCGGCGCTGTCTTCTCAAAAATCAAAATAGGACCTATATGGTTATACTATCGCCAGGCTTTCGCGTAAATACTAACGTGTTGTTACCGAAATAAAAGTCCGCATTTCTTGCTGATCTAAACCCAGGTGTCACTATAAATTCAGCCCTGTCCCGGGCGCGATATGCTAGCATCTCTTTCGAAGCTTTCGCAGACTCAAAGCAGGTCTATTTGAAAAAGGAGCGTTCAATGGCTAAAACAGAGACTAGAACAGTGGCGCCCGCCCTTAAGACCCTGGTCGAAGGGCTTGTGGACTATGCCGGGCTTTTCCCGCCGGCTTCCAAAAGTCTTGATGAAGCGCTGCGGAATTATAGAAACTATCAATCAGATCCAAATGCCTGGATGCTGAACTGTTTTGTGGTGCCAGCCAAAGACCTGGATTCTGTCTCCGGTGAATTCGATGGACATCTATCCGTGCTTACTGATAGTGATTGTTCCAGAGCTGCCGCCATAGAGAGTAAAGCCGTAGTAAAGACCGAGAAGCCCGTTTATTGTGAAGTCTCTCCTGAAAGCCTGGACAGTTTAAGGAAGGTGAAGGCTTCATCGAACTATGCCAAGATTCGTTGTGGAGGCGTGGTGCCGGAGGCTATTCCCTCGGTGAAACATGTAGCCGGATTTATATTGGCTTGTGCTGAATTGGATCTGCCATTTAAAGCCACCGCCGGCTTGCATCATCCAATACGGTCTGAGCAACGCCTTACCTATGAAGAGGACGCACCAAAAGCGGTTTTGCATGGTTTTATAAATGTACTCATGGCTTCTGCCCTGGCTTATCATGGAACTCGCCAGGATGAGATTATCGAAGCAGTCCTCTCCGAGAGCGACCCGGGGGCTTTTAGATTTGATGAGAGGGCTCATTACAAAGACCTCTCCCTTGATCTTAATCAGATCAAAGAAGCTCGAAAGAGCTTTATCCATTCCATCGGTTCTTGTTCCTTCACCGAACCGATAGAAGATTTAGAGAAGCTGGCTCTTATTTAAGCCGGCATTTCTAGAAGCAAAATCAAAAGAATTTCCGGTATCGGTTCTTGACCTTAATCCAAAGAAGGGACCGAGAATCTATCTGGAAAGTCTGGATCTAATGAATGGCGCTGTCCTGCTCTCTTTACTTTCGGAGACAGTGATTGGAGAGCCGCAGGCGACCACACGTCCCCCCTTGTCTCCGGCACCGGGTCCCATGTCTATAATCCAATCAGCTTCGGAGATGACATCCAGATCATGCTCCACCACTATTACGGTGTTTCCCGACTCGACCAGACCCTTTAGCTGTTTCATCAGCCTTTCTGTGTCATGGGGATGGAGTCCGGTGGTGGGCTCGTCCAGCAAGTATAGGGTGCTGCCTTTTTGAGTCCTCTGCAACTCGGAGGCAAGCTTGATCCTCTGGGCTTCGCCACCGGAAAGCTCAGTGGCCGGCTGGCCCAGAGTCAAATACCCGAGACCTATCTCATCCAGGGTCTTGAGCGCTCTATGCACCGGAGGTAGATCCTCGAAGAAGACCAATGCTTCCTCCACACTCATATCGAGAATCTGGGCGATGTTTTTGCCTTCATAAGTGACTTCCAGGGTCTCCTTATTGTAGCGACTGCCCCGGCAGTTGGAGCAGGGGGCGTAAACGCTGGGGAGGAAGAGCAACTCCACGGATACAAAACCTTCGCCTTCACAGTTGGAGCAACGACCTCCATCCACATTAAAAGAGAATCGACCTGCTTTATACTTTCTCTCTTTCGCCAGGGGCTGGGAAGCGAATAATTTTCTGACATGATCAAATAGTCCGGTGTAGGTGGCCAGGTTTGAGCGAGGCGTGCGACCGATCGGTTTTTGGTCCACGCTCACCAACCGGCTAATCCGCTCCAGACCTTTTATGGAAAGGGTCGATAACTTCCGGGCTTCAAGCTCCTCCAGATCATCCACATCTTCAATCCCTTGAAGAGTCTCTTCCTCTGTCTCTTGCTTATCTTGCTTCTTACGCTTTTGCTCGGAATCTAAATAATCCTCGACGGAGCTGGCAAGCACTTTGGAGACCAGGGTGGATTTGCCGGCGCCCGACACACCGGTGACTGCTGTCAGCAATCCAAGGGGGATTTTTACTTCTAGGTCTTTGATGTTATTGCGATTGATACCACTCAACTCTATCCACTTTGAAGGCGCTTTTTGAGCCTCTTTGCCGGACTGAGAAGTTGGTCGCTTTTTCTTGAATAAGTACTTGCCCGTATGGGACCGGGGTACATCCGCCAGGCCATTGACCGGACCACTATAAATGAGTTCACCACCGCCGACACCAGCCCCTGGTCCGATATCGACGACCCAGTCGGCCTGGCGCACGATATCCATCTCATGTTCCACCACAAACAGACTATTTCCCACGCCCTTCAAACGGGAGAGCATCTCCAGAAGCGCCCTGGTGTCGACCGGATGCAGTCCGGCGGAAGGTTCGTCCAAAATATAAACGACAGAAAAGAGTCCCTGGCTCAATTGTGTTACCAACCTCAAGCGTTGCATCTCTCCCTGGGAAAGAGTAGGCGCAGAACGCTCAAGAGATAGATAATCCAGACCCATGTCCGCGATATTACCTATTTTATCGAGCAGGTCTTTTACTATGGAGGCGGCTACTTCATGTTTCTCCGACTCCTGCTTTTGTCTTTTCTTCAATATGCCATGCAGCTCTTCTTCAAGCACACTGGACAGCTTAGAGAAGGACATCTTACCCAGCTCGGCGATGTCATATCCGGCAAATTTCACAGACAGTGCTTTTTTATTGAGGCGTTTCCCTTTGCAAAGTTCACAGGGCGATGACTCCATAAATTGAGCCACCCTTCTTCTCATGGTGGCACTCTGGGTGGTGGCGAAAGTATGGCGCACATAGCAGGCAGCGCTCATATATGTCCCTTTATACGGTCGCTGAATACGGTGGGCCTCTCTTATAGGATGCACCGTGACCACCGGCTTTTCCTCGGTAAACAGGATCCAATTTCGGTCTTTCTTTGATAGATTTTTGAAGGGTGAGTCGACGTCATAGCCAAGGGTGTCGAGGATGTCTCGGTAGTTTTTTCCCTGCCAGGCACCAGGCCAGGCTGCTATGGCCTTTTCCCGGATACTCAGCTCCGGGTCCGGTACCAGAGAAGCTTCTGTTACGTCATGCACCACTCCGGTGCCATGGCAGTCTTCACAGGCGCCCTGGGGTGTGTTGGAAGAGAAGGCATCTGAATCCAGGCGTTCTTTTAAATCGGCAGGGTAGTCTCCCGCTCTGGAATAGAGCATGCGTAAAGAGTTGGAAAGATTGGTTATGGTACCAACGGTGGAGCGGGAATTACTATCAGTTCGTCTCTGCTCCAGAGCTACAGCCGGGGGCAGCCCCTGGATGTCTTGCACCGCAGGCGCGGGTAACTGTTGTAGCAGCCTTCTCGCGTAAGGAGCGATCGATTCGAAATAGCGACGTTGGGACTCGGCGTATATCGTTTCAAATGCTAGTGATGATTTTCCGGAGCCGGAGATGCCAGTAAATGCGACAAAGGCATTTCTGGGAATGTCGATGTCGAAATTTTTTAAATTGTTCTGGCTGGCACCTTTGATGGAGACACTGGTGCTGACTGCATCTGAATTTTGACCGGTGACCCTGTCTTTATCGAGGGCCGTCTTGGAAGTAGGTGACTTCGGCTCATCGTTATCTTTTATTCCCGCTCTTCCGGAGTTGGAGGTCATTCTAGTGTCCATTAAAAGGTCATACGTCTGGTGTTTGAGTAGATTTCGACGGAGAGGGCAATAGATTTGCATTCTGGATTGCCATCAATTTGCCAACAGATACGCCGACAAATATTCCATAGTCTACGGAATTCAATGGAAGAATCGCATTAACTTCTTCTCCCGGTCGACGGTAAATCTCCCCCTGCTCAGAAAGTCCTGACCGATGGCACAGCCTGCATGACCGCCTATATGAACAGGAAATGAGCGATAATTGATGGGGCCCAGACTGGCATCCACATTGACTACTCGTAGAAAAATCCTGCCGCCGACACCGCTGCCAACCATGGTTGGCGCACCGGGCGGGATTGAGATTCCGGCAGCTTGAGCTGCTTCGGAGGAGATAATTGTCATTGAAGCGCCGGTGTCGATGAGAACATGGGGAATGCTGCGACCGTTGACATTGAGGGTGACATATTCCCGGTCGTTTTCAACCACGCAGGGGACATCATAAAGAGAGTGAATCGGTCTATCCGAATCTCTGGTCTTCACTGTCTTCTTAGTCAGGACCATTCTTCCCGCGTCTCTGTCTATGGCGTACTGGTAGTCCCTGACAAATTCCTGACCCAATAGTGGTGGCTGATTCCATTGGCTTGAAACTGATATCGGGATCACTCTTTCTATGGTGCCTATTTTAACCCTGGCTTTTATTCTCCATATCGGAATAGGGGTGCCGGCCCAGCCACTGGCCATAGAGTCAGGTTTGCCCTTGGGAAGCGGAATACCTACACTGTTCAAATGATTGACACCGAAGAAGCCGCTGGCGCCGGTATCGAACATACAGTCTATGGCCTTGTTGTTTATATGGGCTTTCACCAGCATATGCCCGCCGCTACCATGGGTGAATCGTATCTCTGCTCTATCCGGCAAACTTTCATATTCCGATTTGTATTCACTTATGGCCGATTCTTTTCCTTTGACATCGGCCGCATCTTTCTTGGTGAAGATATATTCTCCGCTGCCATATCCTACTTTTAAGTCTTCTAGAAATGCGGAGCCGACTTTCGGATATCCCTCTCTCTCTTCCTCAACCGTGAAAGGTACTCTTCTTGTAATACTACCTATGGTGACTTTGTAATCTGTCTTCCATCTTTTGTAAGTCTTATTGGAACGTTTGTCATCTTTGGTGGAATCAGGCTTTCCAGTAGGAGCAGGAATCTTTAGCTTCTC
>JAUIJG010000005.1 GCA_030431355.1 bacterium | reverse complement strand
GTATCTGCCATGGTACAATGTTCGAATGATGTTCCATCTGGCTTAGAATAATTTCGTCACCTTCGTTTAAAAACTTCCGCCCCCAGCTTTTTGAGAGTGCTTACTTTTAACTCCGGGGTTTTAACCGGCAGGTAAACCCTGGCGGTGGTTCCCAGCAAATTGCAAGCAAGGGTGACGCCAAGACCGTGATTGCCGCCTGATGCTGTCACTATGCCGCGCTTTCTAACCTCCTCCGTTAGAGAACTGATCGCGTTCAGGGCACCGCGAACTTTGAATGAATGGGTCGGCTGCAGACTTTCCAATTTTAGATACACCGGTGTTTTCAACTCATCGCTCAGCAATGCCGAGCGAACTAGCGGTGTGGGCGCAAGGAATTTTTTGACTACTGATGCGGCAGATTCCAGCTCTTCTTTTCCTATGATTGAGGTGGTCATATTTACTTCCTCTCTACGGAGTTGCCGGCTGTCAATGGATTGAATCTGAGGTAGACTTGTAGCGATGTTGTCTTTCTTAGTTCTAAGTAGGAGTAGGATTTGCTATGCCGAAAGTCTCGGTTCTTTCTCTCTTTAGACCAGGTCTGGTGGTCGCCTGCTGTGGCGCTCTTTTTCTCAGTCCATCTGCCCTGGCCAATTTTGAAAGCGATTTCAACAAAGATATCACTAAAGGCTTTTTCGAAAAAGGTTTCGACATCGGTCTTGATAGTATGTCAAATAGCAAACCCCAGAAAAGTACTGAGAATAAAGCCATCGACTCTGCCGCGCTCAAAGCCCAGCGAAAGATAGAAAGAGAGATGAGAGATCAGCAAGCGGACTTTCAACTGTATCTACAGATGCAAAAGGTGAGTAATTACCTGAGCCAGTGGGCCACCTGGAATCATCGTATGCCTTCTTATGTGGAGCAGATGAACCAGGTTACCAATCAGCTATGTGAACTGGTCCCCAACAATCCATATAAAGCCGGGCAGATTCAAGAATCCTCCGGAAGGAGCACTGATCCGGACTATAGATATTTAAATCAACCCCTTAATCAGTTCTACAACGGAGAGGCTTCCGACGGTTTCGACGCGAGCAGCTTTGTGCCGAATAATTCTTACGAAGCCTATGGACACAAAAAAGTTCATCTTGAGTTCAATCCGAGTCTCACGGCGGAGACGGTTCGGGAATGGGAGCAGAGCCCTCCCCTTGCCTGGCGAGGCTCTCCCGGAGACATAACCGCCATCACCAATGATTCTGACTTAATAGTAGTCTGGGGGGCCGGTGTTGATGGAAAACCTATCCATGTACCGGGCAGCAAGAAGATTAGAATCTTTGTCTCAAACCTTCTTATGGAAGGAGAGATCGACAACTATTGATTCGGGTTCTACACCGAAGCTATCCGGATTACTTCATTATTCAGGAAGTGCCTGTCTAAGTAGGCGGAGAGTTTGTCCGCACTTATAGGCTGGCATCTATAGCCTATATAGCCATCCGGTCTGATTAGATAGAGGCAATCTCCGGCGGCTCCGTAGGCGTGGTGAAGGGATTGTTCAAAGTCCGAGATCACTTCGTGCTCGCTCAGCTCTTCAAGGGATTTGAAGCGCTCTCTATCACCTTCCTCCGCCAGAATAGTTACCATTTTGATTAGCAGGTTGGTACCGCCTCTGGTGAGTGTGTCGATTTTCTTTATCTCATCCACAATTGAGTCTGTATCTTTTTGAGGACCGGGGAAGATGAGCAGAGTATGTCCATTTGTTTGTTTGAGAATGTCGTAAAGACGTCCTGTTTTTTCCGTGTAGGCCAGGGTGACGAAGCCGTCCGGAGCCCTCTCTCCGGCCGGTGGTCCGTTCTTGAAATCGATCAGGTCATGTAGACCGGGACCGGAGGAAAGGGCTGCAGAAGCTGCAACCGTACCTAACATGTTGGGAAAGTCTTCCTCAACAATGGAGCTTCTCTTGTAATTAAGCGCCAGTTCGGAGACCTGACCGCGTACTCTCTTTTGTATTACTTCCTGGGCCGATAGGAGCGGTGCCAGTTTGTTTCTCAGATGTCTGGCAAGCGGATTGCGAACCGTATTGACTCTGGTTATGAAGTCGGTCATCTGCAGCACATCGAGGGCGATTGCCAATCTCTCTTCGCTGTAGCTGTCTAGAAATTCACTCTTGACCAGTCCGTTCACCGCCAGGGCTAACTTCCATCCTAAATTAAATGAATCCTGCATTCCGGTGTTCATTCCCTGACCACCGGCTGGGCTGTGGATATGGGCGGCATCGCCGGCCAGAAAGACCCTTTTGACTCGGTACTGGGAAACATGTCTTCTGTGGATGGAAAAGGAGCTGGTCCACTTAGGATCGCTCAGGGTAGCCTTTGTAGGACAGCGTTTATCCACGGCTTCCTGAATCTCAGCCAGGGAAGGTGGACTATATTCAGTGAATGTTTTCTCCGGAACAGGAGTATCTTCGCTCTGTTCAAGATCTGCCACCACCCGGAAGCGTTTGTCTCCGTAAGGGAAAAAGGCAAGCAGTCCCTCCTCGCTGTTATAGAGATTGATCTCGTCTTCCGCCATCTCGCACTCCGCTTTCACGTCTCCAAGAATCCATGTCTCCGGATACTTTTCTCCCTGGAAGGCAAGTCCGAGTTGGTGGCGAACAGCGCTGTGAGCACCGTCGGCACCCACAAGCCAGCTTGCTTTAATCTCTTCTATGTCACCACTTTTATTTTTGAGCTTCGCATTGACGGAGCGGCTATCATTCTCCAGCTCAAACAACTCTTTGTTTCGCTCGACCTCTATTCCCCGATTCTTGAGCTCTTCCACCAATATCTCTTCGGTTATATTCTGGGGAATGCTCAGGGCGAAGGGGTAGCTTGAGTCTAATTCGTCGAATGTAAAATGGGCGATTCTTTTTCCTTCGGCAAACACATTCACGGAGTGAAGTTCTACTCCCCTCTTTAGAAACTTCTCCACAACGCCCATATTCTCCAGTACTTCCAGGGAGCGTGAATGAATGGCCAGGGCTTTTGAGGTGGTGGATGGTCCATCGGCTTTGTCGATTATTCGAAAGTGAAGACCTCTTCGGGCGAGCTCTAAGGCTAGAATTAAACCGGTGGGTCCGGCGCCCACAACCAGTACGTCCAGGTCTCCATTTCCTTCCTTAGTGACCATCTTCAGTCCTCTCCTGTCTCTACGAACTTTTTATTTTGAATACCAGTGCCACCGCATGTGCTTCCATTGCCTGTCCATCTCCGACAGGGCCCAACTTCTCTTTTGTTTTCGCTTTTATATTGATATACGACGTATTTATTTTAAGAACATCGGCCAGCTTCTCTTTCATGGCCTGGTAGTGCGGCGATAGCTTAGGTTTTTCACCTATGATGGTGCAGTCTATATTTGCTATAGCGAACTGCTCTTCTTCCAGAATTTCCCTGGTTCGCTCCAACATTTTCAGACTACTGATGCCTTTGATAGATTTGTCGGTGGGAGGAAACAGCTGTCCGATGTCGCCCTTTCCCAGGGCTCCCAATAGAGCATCAATCAGGGCATGGGTAAGAACGTCACCGTCGGAATGTCCAGCCAGACCCCTGTCGAAGTCCAGCTCAACACCGCCCAAGATTAGTTTTACACCGGATTCAAGTCGATGTATGTCGTAGCCATGGCCTACTTTGAAATTGGTCAAAGCTAATCTCCGATTTTAAGCAACAGGCTCTCGTTGTCCACGGTCTCACCGGCCGTAACCGCTATCTCGGTCACGGTTCCATCTTTAAGTGCCACTATATCAGATTCCATTTTCATGGCTTCGAATACCATCAATCTCTGACCATTTTCCACCCGTGCGCCTTTCTGCACCAGAATCTCTTTTACGAGCCCGTGCATGGAAGCTCTTACTTCCCCGGTATTGATGGCAGTGTATTCGCCGGTTCTTCTGGGGTCCTGTCTCTTCTTCTTCTGGCGGGGACCTTTTCTCTGGTCTGAACTTTGTTCTACCGCCGCAGCATCGCTCGACACCATCTCAGAGATGGAGACACGGAAAACCCGCTGCCCAACCTCGATTTCGAAGGAGCGTTTATTAGATCTAACGCTGGTGTCGGCGTTGCCTTGAGTCTCTTCTAGCTCTTGGTTACTGCCTGAGAACTTTTTTTTTCCAGCTTCTCTTTCAAGTCTTTCCAGTTTTTCATCATCTCTTTTTCGACGTAAGAGGTGGTTACTTCGCCGGAGAGGAAATTTGGATCATCCAGAAGAGCCAGATGGAAAGGAATGGTCGTGGCGACCCCTTCGATCACGAAATCTTGCAGAGCCAGTTTCATTCTGGCAATCGCTTCTTCTCTATCTTTGCCCCAGACGATTAGTTTGGCCAGAAGAGAGTCGTAGAAGGGCAAAACGGTGTAGCCTGGGTAACAGGCGCTATCAACCCGGGACCAGGGGTGCTGGGGCTCTTCGTATCGACCGATGGTGCCGGGGTTGGGAAGGAAGTTCTTATCCGGATTTTCGGCATTTATTCGGCATTCGATCGCGTGACCGCGCTGGGAAAGCTCTTCCTGAGTGACCGAAAGCTTCTCGCCAAACGCTACTCTGATCTGCTCCTTAACTATATCTACTCCGGTAACCATCTCTGTTATCGGGTGTTCTACCTGAACTCTTGTGTTCATCTCCAGGAAGTAGAACTTGTCGTCTTCAACCAGGAACTCCAGTGTCCCTGCTGAAGAGTAGCCCAGAGCCCTGGTGCCTTTCACTGCTGCGGCCAGGAGTTCGTCTTTTACTTTCTTGTCCAGTCTTGCCGCCGGAGATTCTTCTAAAAGTTTCTGGTGCCGTCTCTGGCTGGAGCAATCCCGTTCGAAGAGATGAACTACGTTTCCGTGATTGTCTCCGATTACCTGAACTTCTATGTGGCGAGGTTTGTCCAAATATTTCTCGACATAAACTTCATTGCTGCCGAAGTAAGATGCCCCTTCACGTTGGGCTCCGGCCAGAGCATTGTCCACCTCTTCTTCTTTGCGGACTACTCTCAGACCTCTGCCACCACCACCGGCGCTAGCTTTGATCGCCACGGGATAACCGTACTCGGTGGCTAACTTTTTCACTTCTTCCGGGCTGGTTACCGGATCGGTGGTTCCAGGAACAACCGGTACGCCGGCTTTGTCCATTACTCTTCTGGACTCAACTTTGGAACCCATCATATTTATAATGTCTGACTTGGGTCCGATGAAAACAATATCATTTTTGGCGCAGAGGTCGGCGAAGTTGGCGTTTTCGGCCAGGAAGCCGTAGCCGGGATGGATTGCGTCGGCTTTGCATTCCCGGGCTAGTTTGATGATCTGTTCTACGTCCAAATAAACCTGATTGGGGGGACCTTCAAGTTTCCATGTCTCGCTGGCTAGCTTGACATGTTTGCTGTCCTGATCGGGTTCTGAAAAGATAGCCACCGATTGGATGTCAAGCTCGCGACAGGCTTGAATGATGCGGACGGCAATTTCGCCACGGTTGGCAATTAGAACTTTCTTGAACATAATATCGATCAATCCTTATGTCTACCAGGTAAATTAGGTTTCACCGCGGGCATATCCCCCGGGTCTTAATAAGCTATCAGCAAAGGAATAAAAAGGAATTAGAAAACAGGAAAATATCATTTTTCAGAGGTTGAAGGGGAAGATCCGGCGCTTTATAAACTGTTGACTTCTCAGAACTCAGACAGCGATTAATGATAGGATCTTCTGGTCTGAGGAAAACACTGAAATCGAATTTCATGAGCAAGACTTCGACATTTACTAAAGTATTTATGGCTGGCAGCGGGTTTATGGGTAGAGCCATCGCCTTTTTGATCGCCAGCAAAACTTCCTGTCAGGTGGAGCTTTACGACGTCTCTGATGACGCCTTGAAGCTTGCCATGGCGGAGATCGACAAGTATGGCGAGAAGTCCGTGTCAAAAGGATTTCTTACCCAGGAGGCATTCGATGATGCCAAGGGGCGCATTCACTGTGGCAAGGATTTGCAAGCCGCCGCCGGTTGTGACCTGGTCATCGAAGCGATTAAAGAAGACCTGGAGATAAAGAGGCAGTTATTCGGCAAGCTCGATGAAATCTGTCCCGCCAACACAGTTTTTGCTTCCAACACGTCATCTCTTCCTATAACCAGTCTGGCTTCCGCCACTAAGCGCTCCAGTCAGTTCATAGGTATGCACTTCTTCTCTCCTGCCCATGTTATGAAGTTGGTCGAGATTATCCCCGGCTTTGATACCTCCGAGGAGACCCTAAATAGAGTTAGAACTTTTGGAGAGGAGATGGGCAAAACCATCATCAAATCTCTCGATTTCCCCGGCTTTATCACAACGAGGCTGGGAATGGTTCTGATTAATGAAGCAGCTTTTGCCCTCATGGAGGGTCTATCCACGCCTGAAGATATCGATACGGGAATGACCCTGGGGTATAATCACCCGATGGGTCCTCTGACCCTGGCGGATTTCATCGGGCTGGACGTCGTTCTGCATATTATGGAAACTATGCAGTCGGGATTCGGCGATACGAAATATCGTCCCTGCCCCCTGTTGAGACAATTGGTTTCGGCAGGACATCTGGGGCGTAAAACTGGAAAAGGTTTCTACAACTATGGTGGCAAAGGGTGATTTCAATTAGTATCTACATGGTTAGCACCCTCTTTATTCTTGGGTTGTTTCTTCTAACCTGCGCTTTTTATTCTTATCTTCGCACCGTCGAAGCTTCTAAGATCGCCAATGAAGATCTTCCTTTCGTCTCTGTCTTGATTCCGGCAAGAAACGAGGAAGGCAAGATTGAGCGCTGTATAGAGTCGATTCTTAATCAGGACTATCCCAATTTTGAATTGATCATCATCGATGACCGCTCCACAGATAGGACCGGAGATATCATCGCCTCCTATGCTGAGAAAGATAAGCGAATCAAGTTCGTTCAGGGCAAAGACGCGCCGGACGGCTGGATTGGTAAATGCAACGCTCTGGCTCACTCCGTGCGTTACGCGTCCGGCGACTGGTTTATCTTTACTGATGCCGACACCTATCACAAGCCGAATTCCCTCCGAGACGCCGTTTCCCATGCGGTGGAAAACAAACTCGATCTTCTCTCTTTTGTTCCGGTTCAAGAGCTTGGTAGCTTTCCCGAGCGCCTGGTCATGCCGGTGCTTCTCAGCTCTTTCCTTCTCGGAGATCCTTTCCATACCGTTAACGATAAAGAGGCCAAGCGAGCGTATGCCTATGGTCAGTTCGTCATGTGCCGTAGAGATCCTTATATAGCAACCGGCGGTCACCAGGCTGTTCGCGATGAGATTGTAGAAGACCATGCCATGGCAAGAGTCTTCAAAGAGCAGGGTTATAACATCGCCGTTGCCGACGGAAAGACTCTCTACTCGGTGCGCATGTACACCGACTGGGAATCGATGTGGCAGGGTTGGACCAAGAATCTTTATTCCTTTATAGACAGTAAGGTGATCAACCTATTCATTATTCTTATTTTGATGAATACAGTTCTCCTTCTTCCTTATTTTGAATTAGCGTGGGTCATCGCCGAGTGGATTGAAGGTGATATCACTGTTAACCTCTATCGACTCACCTTTTTCGTTCTTGCCCAATACGTAGTTCTATTTTCCTGGTTCAAGCGGGTTTCGGACCACCATGCCGGAACCAACTGGATGCATTTTTTCCTGATACCTTTTGGAGGAGTGGCTGTATCTGCTCTTTTCCTCCATGCCGCATACCTGGTTCTTTTCGGAGAGCAAGTTAGCTGGAAGGGACGTAAATATGTGGTCAGCACTGAAAAGACCATCAAGTCCTCCCGCGGTATCGAAAAAGCAAAGCTTATGCCGGACGTCTCTGACTGAAGAGATTTCGAACTGATTGGACCGGGTCGAGGAGCTGGAGCATGTCAATAAACAGTCATGATGGTAAGCAACCCAGCGTGGCTGAACTTCAGAATTTCGTGCGCACTAAAAGAGAACTAGAGATTCTGGCGGTAGATGGTAGCTCCTTCAAAGGAGTACTCAAGTGGTTTGATCTGGAGGCTTTCTGTCTGGTCAAAGATGATGGAAGCACAATCACTCTTTTGAAGCGCAATATTCTCGGCTATGGGCCGTTGTCTTGAGACTTGCAGGCGATCGTCAATCCTCTTGATATCACCAGTGGTTAAATTTGTTATTTAACGGTAATAGTTTTTGTGGTGGACTCGATATCTCCTTGTACTGGTGGGCATTTACGCCAGGTCATGCTAGACTTAGACGTGGATAAGAATACTTGGGGCTTTTGTTGGAGTGATTAATCTAGTGGGCAGCTGGTTTAAAGGACTTTTGAGCAAGGGTGTCGGTGTCGATTTAGGTACCGCGAACACACTCATCTATCTTGAGAGTCAAGGTGTTGTATTACGCGAACCCTCGGTTATTGCCATAGATGAAAACACCAACCTGCCGCTGGCTGTTGGTGAAGAAGCTCGCGCAATGATCGGACGTACTCCCCAGGGAGTATCCGCTTCCAGGCCATTGAGAGATGGTGTGATAGCGGAGTTGGATCATGCCAAGCTTATGCTTAGCGAATTCATTAAGCGAGTATCCCAGAATTCATCAGGGATTAAGAGATCCGACATAGTTATCGCCGTACCCTCTGGAATCACAAGCGTAGAAAAGATAGCCATCCACAACGTGGCCGAATACGCAAGGGCAAATAGAGTTTTTCTGCCGGAAGAGACGATGGCAGCCGCTATCGGTGCGGATCTTCCTGTCACTGAGCCGACCGGCTCCATGATCGTTGATATCGGCGGTGGTACCAGTGAAGTTGCTGTTCTCAGTCTTTCCGGAATAGTCGTAAACGAATCCATCAGAATCGCTGGTGATGAGTTGAACGACGCGATAAAGGCTTATTTGAAGAAAGTCCACAGTCTGGAGATCGGGGAGAAGACCGCTGAGGAGCTGAAGTTCCGTCTCGGTTCGGCCTGGAAGACTGAAGAGAACGACAAGTACAATGTCCGTGGTCTCAATTTGATCAACGGCCTGCCCCGAACAGTTACCGTGAGCAGAGGCGAGGTTCGCGAAGCGATAAAAGAGCCGCTCATGCAGATTGTCGATACCGTGAAACGTACCTTAGAGAGAACTCCTCCTGAGTTGGCTGCCGATATCTACAACCGCGGAATAGTTGTTGTCGGTGGTGGCGCACTCCTGCAGGGACTGGACGAACTGATCTCCAGTGAGACCGAAGTGCCTGTCTTCATAGGCGAAGATCCTTTGTCTGCTGTGGCGATAGGAACAGGTAAGTTACTCACAGACCCTACTTACAGTAGAGTTTTGGAACTCTGTCAGATCAATAAGTAGGGGGGAGACTGGATGTGGCCACTCCCAATGAGCCCCGCCTTTTCGAGCAGACCGAGTCGATTGCAGAAATACTGTTCATCATAATCGTCATAGTTATGCTGGGCGGACCTGTGGCCGGCGGTGTACTCTCTGTTACCGGATGGGCATCTTCCCTGGTCAATAAGAGTTTCGACAAAGTTGAATCCACCAAGAATCTGGCCGAGAAACTGATTGAGTCCTCCCAACGGATTCGAGAACTGGAGCGGAAGCTAACTGATTCCGAGCTTGAGCTTTCCACCTTGAGGAGACAAGCAAGGGATACTAATTCTCTGCGGCAACTTCTCGGTCTGAAGAAGAAGCTGACCAGAAGAACCATAGCCTGCGAGGTCGTGGCTCGTAACCCGGACAATTGGTTTGATCAGGCTGTTCTTGATAAAGGTTCTGCCGAGGGAGTCTTGAAAGGATCGGCGGTGATTACCGGAGATGGAGTAGTGGGACAGGTGGTGAGCACTTCTGAGCATGCCGCCGTGGTTCGCTTGATAACGGATCCCGACCAGAAACTCGGTGTTGTAATCAAGCGTATAGGCTTGCCGGGCATCATCACCGGAAACGGACAGAACCTGGCCGTGATGGATTTCGTGCCGGTGGGAACCAATGTGGATGTGGGCGACGAGATCGTCTGTTTCGGAAAAGGAGGAACCTTTCCCGACAACCACCCGGTGGGAACCATCGCCGCAGTGAGGCGAGATACCAATGGAGCGTCCATGCAGATCGATGTCAAATTGGCCGAGAACTGCTACGATTTAAACCAAGTGCTGGTATTGCCACCTCTATCCGACTACTAAGCCCGAGGAGGAAAACCTTTTGTCGGTCTTCGCCAACAGAGAAAGAGCACGGATTGGAGCTATCGGTTTGACTGCTCTGATTGTCTCTGTGGTTTGGATGTTGCAGATGTCGGTTCTCAGCCAGATTAGATTCAACGACGTGCAGTGCAATCTGGTGCTTACCTTTGTGATTGTTTGGGGATTAACATTCGGCTCTCCCATGGAGGCTCCCACCCTGGACGAACTGAGGCTGAGCACTTTGAAGTCTGTTTTCCTGAGACAGCTACTTTCTGGCTCCTTTACCGGTGCACTTTTGGGGGCTGCCTTCGCGGCGCTTTACTCCTCGGTGTTACCTGTAATACCAATTTCCTATCCTCTAATCGGATGGACTGCAGGATATTTCAGCCTGGGCAAATTCAATAGAGCTTTAATCTTCTGTATTCCGCTCGTTCTAATATTCACGTTTCTCTCGGAGCTGATCACAGCCGTTCAATTGATTCTGTTGCAGAGACCTATGGTTTTAGAAAACTTCGTTCGCCTGGTTTTGCCGGAGGCTGTCCTCAATTCTCTGATTGCTCCCTTTATCTTCTTTCCGATGCGTGGATGGTTGGAGTTCACTAAACTGAAAGAGCTGGAGGTGAGCCGATGAACAGCTCCAGCAAAGACTTTGATAAGAACGAGCGTTTTGCCATCAAGTCATTCGTTCTCGGCGGCATACTTGCTATCTTGATGCTCCTTTTGATGGCCAGGTTGTTCTGGCTTCAGGTGCTGCAGTACAAGTACTACCAGAGCGCCGCCGTGGAGAACTCCACCCGGGTTACTTTCTTGAGGGCGCCCAGGGGCAGTATTTATGATCGACATGGAACCTTGCTTGCCACCAACAAACAGTCCATCTCAATGATAGTGATACCCAATCAGTTGGAGCACCTGGAAGAGACTGCTCGTCGTTTGGGAAGTATTCTAAAAGTTGAGTATCCTGAGATGCTCGACCGATTGATGAAGGCTAAGACTTCTCAGTCTGTGGTACCGGTGGTGGTGGAAAGAGATCTCGATATGGAGATCGTCAGCCGTTTTTATGAGCAAAAGATATTCCTCCCCGGAGTGGATATTTTGCCTGACATCAGTCGGACTTATCCTCATGCTGATATCACCGCCCATGTGCTTGGGTACTGCGGTGAGATCACAAGCTCCCAGCTAAAGCGCACAGAATCTCGCAAAATGGGAGATGTGATTGGACAGGCGGGCATTGAAGCCCTGTATGACGATCAGTTGCGGGGCGTCGACGGCGAGCAGCGGGTGAGGGTAAACGCTATGGGTCAGTCTCTTTCCAAAGAGACAGCGCATCCCGTGGTTACTCAAAAAGCGAAAGCCGGATTACCTATTGTACTTTCCCTCGACCTTGAGTTGCAGAGAGCAGCATACAACGCTCTGGGAGAAAAGTCCGGGGCCGTTACCGCCATGGATCCGCAGTCCGGCGAAGTGTTGTGCATGGTATCAAGACCCAGCTATGACCCCAATATTTTTACCCGGAGATTAACGAAAGAAGATCGCAAAGTATTGATGGATCCCAGGCATCCGCTTCATAACAGAGCTTTAGCCGGTTTCCCTCCCGGTTCTATCTGGAAGCCGATAACTTTGTTGGCTGCCCTGGAGAACAAAGTGGTAAACCTGGATACGAAATTGGTTGTCTCCGGAGGTATTACCGTCGGTGGCTACACCTTCCACGATTGGACCGGTCGCGGTGGTGTTTATGATCTGGTCAAGTGTCTTGCCTGGTCCAGGGATACTGCTTTCTATCAGATGGCCCTTGGGCTTACTCCGGAGATGATTCGTGAGTGGGGCGTTAATTTCGGCGCAGGAAGAAAGACCGGAGTCGAACTTCCTAACGAGCGTGCCGGACTGGTTCCCGATTCCAAATGGAAAATGGATCGCCTCCGCCAGAAGTGGTACAAGGGCAACACCCTTCATATGTCCATCGGTCAGACTTACTTACAGGTTACTCCCCTGCAGGCAGCGAGAATGTATTCCGGTTTGGGTATGAGGGGCAAAGTTCCCAGCTCTCATCTGGTCATAAAAATCGGAGAGCGCCAGATACCGGCGCCCAAGCCGGAAGTTTATCATCCAACCACCGAATACATGAAGCTTGTGTGTGATGGATTGTACGCTGTGGTGCATGGTGGAACAGGTGGCCGAGCCAGCTTGCCCAATATCGACGTATCAGGAAAGACAGGATCCGCCGAAGCTGGCGTCAAGGGTAGTAAGACCCATGCCTGGTTTGCCTGCTACGCGCCTTCCAATAAGCCGGAGATTGCTGTGGCTGCTTTTGTGGAACATGGTGGTCATGGTGGTTCCGGAGCGGCTCCTCTCTGCAAGGCAGTACTTGAACAGTATTTTGGCTTGAAGAATAACGCGGTGGTGGCAAAGCGGCCCGGGCACTAACTTATTTAAGAATTTACTAAAGAGGGACTTCGCCCTATATTTGTTCGATGTGAGGCAAGTCCAGATCTTTCCGGGTTGTTTTGTATATGTTTTGAGGTTGTGTTGCTTATGTGTTTGGTGTTCGATCCGGAGGGCAATACTAAATATGGCGCCAATGCTTAACTGGACAGAGAGCGGTCCCTTCTAGGATAATTCCAGAGTTAGCTATAGTTTGGAGTTTTGCCATGAGTACCCCGCAGCCAATTGACGATCAAGATAGAGCATCACTTGACGGTATGGATGGGGTCTTCAGCGATGAGACCACAGCCGATACCAGTGTGGGCAAGGAAGCAGGGGAGAAGCCTTCAATCTCCGGCGCCGAAGCCAGCACTGAAAATGATACCGAAGTAGGGTCCGAGCTGAACCAGGAAGCTAAAGCCGCTGACAATGTTCTTGACTTTTCGCCGGCCCAGGGCGAAGAGGTCGGTGATGACATGCAGGAGGAGAGTGCTACAACTGGCACGGCTCTATCCCATGAAAGTTCTGTTGAAGAAGATTTGGCCGACTCCCTGGTGGATGGTCAAGACAAAGTCTCCCGTTCTGATTTGATAAGCCTCCTGGAAGGTTTTGTGGGGATTTTGAGAAAGGATGGGAATCTTGCAGTCAGCTCCAGCATGTTGCGCAACAGAAGTACGGAAGAAGAACTAAAGTTCACCGATGTGGACATTGAAGATAAAACAGCTGAACTTGAAGAGATGCGACGTCTTGTCATTGAAGCTCAAGAGACTATTATCAAGCTGCTCACAGACAGGGTCGAAGATAGAGCTAAAATAGCGTCCCTTGAGACAGAGCTGAAGCTCTTGCCTGATCTTCAGGAACAAGCAGACCGGGCCATGGCTGTTGCTTTTAAAACAGAGGAGTTTCGTACCGAACTGCATAGAGTCAAGTATGAACTTGAAAAGAACAGAATAGCTGCTGTCAGAAGGGATATGTACAAAGGTCCCCGGGGGGTTCTCACAAGAGTCCAGCGATGGATTCTCAAGGCTCGAGGACGTTCCCAGCTTAAGTTTAATGATGCGCTCCGGGAAGAAAGCAAGAAATAGAGCAGGAAATGTCAAAAAATCTATCCCGGTCGGTTTTAAACTGGTCTCGAGGTAGATGAGATGGTCGATTATTTAGATCAGTTGATTGCTGCAATTGAGTTCATCGAAACCAACCTTGAGACCAATATCAAGGTTGAAACTGTGGCATCCCAATCGGGTTATTCACCATATCACTTTCACAGAGTATTTCGATCCGCTCTGGGAGAGTCGGTGGCGGAATATATTCGTAGAAGGCGTCTGGCTCTAGCCAGTCGAAAGTTGCTGGACTCGGATATACCACTTTCAAGAATTGCCATGGAGGCAGCCTTTGAAAGCCAGGAAGCCTTCTCCAGGGCATTTAAAAAAATGTACGGTACCACCCCATTGCGCTTTCGCAAAAATCAAGCTGAAGTTCCAATAATTGATGACTCTACCTTCTCACGCGAATTACTGGAGCATCTAAACGGAGGAGTGACCATGGAGCCTGAATACAAGGAGTTGGATAAAGCCTTACTGGCAGTGGGACTGGGAGAGAGTTTTAAAATAGGAGAGTTTGAGGAGATAGCGAAGCTCTGGCAGACCTTTGAAAGTCGTCGCCATGAGATAGAAGATATCGATCCGAAATTTAGTCTGGGCATTTGTCTGGAACAGCATCCCGATATTCCGATAGAAGATGGGGACAAGTTTATTTATATAGCCGCCTATTCTGTCTCTTCCGACGAAAAGATTCCTGATGGAATGAATGCTGTCACCATACCTGCAGGTAAGTACGCTGTTTTCACTCACCGTGGACCGATCGATAAAATGACCCAGACAGTGAATTATATCTGGGGAACCTGGATTCCTAGAAATTCCGATAAAGTCAGGAAAGGTCCTGACTTCGAGTACTATGATGATAGATTTAATCCTCAAACCCTTGAAGGTGAGGTTGATATATATATACCTGTAGTCTGATCGGATCTATCCAGGGGCTCGTACATCCTAAAGTGGTTCTAAATTTGATACCTTAGATCGTTTCAAGGCGCTAATATAGGGGTGTTTTAACCCTGATGGTGTTGAATGATCGAGCTCTCTAGAAAATCAATCCTTACTCCGAATCCTTTCTTCGTTGGAGCACTACTGATAGTGCTGCTCTTTGGCGTGGCTTACACTCCAGGCTTTAGCCAGGAGTCCACCGGCGGCCCCAGCCAGGAGTCCACAGAATCGGCTAAGACTGTTTACGATGTAGAAGCGAAGAGCGATTCAGAGCTATCTGCAGATGTTCCTTCTAGCGTTCCCTCAGTTGTTCCGTCCAGCTCTCTTGCCGGTGAGAAGGAGCCAATTCAGAAGAATACGCCGGGGGAGCCTTCCACTTCGAAGCCCCCAAAAGCTTCTTCTGGTGTGGTGAAAGACTCTCCGGAGCCTGTTAGCGGTTTGGAGCTGAAAAAAGATAAGCCGGCGGTTCAACCTGTGCCTGCTGCAGGAGCACTGGAAGGACCTCCTGTGCCTGAATTCAAGGTTCTGGAGAAGGTTATAAAGGAGCCGGAAAGAAGAGAGCCCCATCTTAAGACCACCAAAGATGGTGTACCCCTTATGCTCGATGGGAAAGAGATCTTTAGAATTAGAGCTTCTCTTGGAGCTTATACTCCTTCGGTAAGGGTGAAGAGCATAGAAGAGCGCTTGACCTCTCTTGAGAAGGATCCGGATAGTCTCAGGCTTGTTCATGAGATCAAGACCGAGGAGAGTGGTTATAGCACCAATATAGTAGCCGGACCTCATACCCTCTTTACTGTTACGGAGCCGGATGCCAGGGCTGAAGGATATGAGAATCGTCAGGAGCTTGCCAAAGATTATGCTTATCTTTTGAAGTTGGCATTGCTTGACGATCTCAAGATCAACACCCTTGAGACAAACCTTATAGCGGTGGGTTTCTCAATATTGACCACCATCGTACTATTCTTTCTAATCCGGGCAGTCAACTGGATCTTCCGCCAAGTCTATGTGGTCTTGCATCGCTGGAGAGGAACAGTGATTGGTCCCTTGCGGATTCAGAAGGCTGAACTTGTCTCTGCTGCAACCATTACTGATTTGATATCCGGATTCGTAAGGGTATTCCGGGTAATAGTATTCATCTCTATTATCTCCATCTACTTATCCTGTGTTCTCTCTTACTTTCCGGTGACCAAGCCGATTGCCCAGGAAGGAATTCATCTGCTTCTCAGACCGATTGCAGGTATCGTCTGGCCGGCCATTGTCTCTTACATTCCGAATCTGCTTTTCATCATATTCATCCTGGTTTCTACCTACTATGTGATCGCTTTCACCCACTTTATCTTCAGGGAGATTCAACGGGAGACGATTACCATGCCGGGTTTCGATCCGGACTGGTCAATGCCCACTTACAAAATCGCAAGATTTTTGATCATCGCCTTTTCTCTCATTCTTTTGTTCCCCTATTTGCCTGGCGCTGGCAGTCCAGCCTTTCAGCAGGTTTCAATCTTTCTTGGAGTTCTCTTTTCTCTTGCCTCAACCGGCGCCCTGTCACATATTATCTCCGGCATATTTTTGACTTACACCGGAGCATTGAGAATCGGTGATCGGGTTAAAATCGCTGATACCGTCGGTGATGTAATGGAGAAAACTCTTTTAGCCACCAAGATCAAGACTATTAAAAACGAGATCATTACCATTCCTAACGGTCTTGTGCTCGGAAACCACATCGTGAACTACAGCGCCTCCGCCCAAAATGGTGGACTGATACTGCACACATCGGTGACTATCGGATACGATGTGCCCTGGCAAGCGGTTCATGAAGCCCTATTAGAAGCCGCCCAGCAGACCGAATATATCCTTGACGATCCGCCACCCTTTGTCTGGCAGACAGAGCTTGGCGATTTTTCCGTTAAGTATGAGATTAATGCTTCCACGGAGCATCCTCACCTGATGAGCAAGATCTACGCCAATCTCCATTTACAGATACAGGATCTTTTTCACCGCAAGGGGATTGAAATTCTTTCTCCTACTTACCATGCAGTAAGAGACGGAAACAGAATCACTATTCCAGAAAGTGATTTGAAGCCAGGATATGAACCTCCGGCTTTCAATGTGAATCTGAGCGGAGGGCTGAGCTCTTCTAAGGGTAAGGGTTGATGAGAGAAGTCAGTCGTATTTTTGTAGCTCTCTTTGTCTTTTTTCTTTTAGGTGTCAGTTGTTTGCCGGCTGAAGCAAAGAAAGCCGACGGTAAAGCAGAAGACGTAGTTATTCTTGATCAGAGTATTTTTACGATTAATGAGAGTCTCGGTCCTTATTCTCCGCGCTCGAGAGCGGAGCATGTAAAAAAGAGAATCATCAAAGTTATCGAGCAACCGGACTTCGATCCTTCCAATTTCAAGGTAAAGATCGCTGGCAATAACGTCAATGTGGTGGCCGGCGATACAGTCATCACCACCATTACTCCGGCTGATGCTGAAGCGGCAGAGACAGATCAGATGGAGCTTGGGCACCAGTATCTGGCCAAGATCCGGGCTTTAGTTGAAGGCAACAAGGCGAAGCGAAATTTTGCCGAACTTGTGGAGCAGGTGCGCTGGCAAAATTTCAGCTCTAACTTGCTTCATATGTTCTCCACTCCCATGGCTTTAAAAGCGCTGACGGCATTTCTCGGTTTTCTTGTGGTCATGCTTTTCGCTTATTCCATCAGAAATTCATTCGTCAAATACTTTCCCGATAACTCTCATAAGTACACCTTCTCTAAGGTGGTGGAGTTTGCTGCTTACTTTATCTGCTTGATCTTTGCCACAGTTGTCTTCCGTGATGTTTTAGGCAACTTGGCTGTAATCTTAGGAGCCATCTCCGCTGGAGTGGCTTTCGCTCTTAAAGAGGTCTTCATCAGCCTGGCCGGTTGGGTCGCCATCGCTTTCGGAGATCTCTTCAAGGTTGGTGACAGGGTCCAACTGGGCGGAATCAAAGGAGATGTTATTGATATAACATTCATGCGAACCACATTGATGGAGCTGGGAGAGTGGGTTAACGGCGACCTCTACACTGGACGCATCGTGAGGATTTCAAACAGCGTGGTATTCACTGCGCCTTTGTTCAACTACTCCAAAGATTTGCCATTTCTCTGGGATGAGATCGTTATTACCATTAAACAAGAGAGTGATTTTGCGCTCGCCAGGCAGGTTCTTGGTGAAGTGGCTGAAGAGGTGGTGGGCGAGTACGTCAAACTGGCCAAGATTCACTGGGAGTCTGTGAAGAATAAGTATCTTGTGGAGGATGAACGGCTCGACCCCATAATCAGTTTGAACATCACCAGTAGTGCACTGGAATACACCGTTCGCTATCCTGTCGACTTCAAGGAACGCAGAACCACGAAAGATAGATTGTTCGAAGAGATTATGAAGCGATTTGATAAGGAAGAGACCGTTATTCTCACTTAACTAATCCGCTTTTTGTTTTCCCGTAGAGCCGGCTACCGTGGCTGCACCAAAGGTGATACCGGCAGCTATTGCTTCTTGAATTAGTAATTTCCAGACATCTATGGAGTTGGCTTTAATCTCACCAAGCTCCATATCAATTTTGAATCCGAATATATTGGCGTTTTTCTCGACTTTCTGGGCTGGTGGCGACCAGATGAATGAATAGCCCATAGGGGTTTGTTTTCCGTCCGAATTTTGATACACCCAGGGTGGATATATTCCTATTGCAATCATTACGATTAAGCCCAGTATCAATATTGTTGTTTTGAGATTGTTCACCGTTGCCTTGTTCCTGCTTATTGCTCCTGATATTTTATAGCTTATATCATCCGGATTATTGCTGTTTTACCAAAATAGGTCCACTTTTAGTTGTATATTCAGGGTAAGAACCTGATTTTCAACAGATTATAGATTTTATTAAGGAATCTCTCCATCAAATGTCTTTCGATTCCCTGCCCTATTTAGAAAATGTGAGAATTCAGCCTCTCTTCGGCAAAAAGGAGGCTGATATCGTCGAGCTCAGGCAGAGACTATCCAAGATCTCCAGTCTCTCGCCGGAATTTCTCGTGCTTTTGTCGACTTCCACAATGATCGCCACTTTCGGACTGTTCCAGAATAGCGCGGCGGTAATAATCGGGGCCATGATCATCGCGCCTTTGATGAAGCCGCTTATGGGTCTGGCCTATGGAAGTCTGATCGCTAATACGTTTCTGATTAGAAGAGCACTTATAACCGTGATTGTGGGAACCTTCCTGAGTGTTTTTATAGCTTTTCTTCTATCTACCTTTTTAAATTCCATAGAGGTGACCAATGAGATAGCGGCCCGCACCAGACCCAATTTACTTGACCTGGGGGTGGCACTTTTCGCCGGCTGCGCCGGTGCCTACTGTCAGACGCGGAAAGAGCTTGCTGATACCCTGGCCGGGGTCGCCATCGCCGTAGCACTGGTTCCTCCCATAGGTGTGGTGGGAATCGGCATCGCTCTGGGCCAATGGAAAATCTGGATTGGGGCCCTCTTGCTCTATGCCACCAACCTGGTCGGGATAACTTTTGCCGCGATCTTAGTCTTTCTTCTTATGGGCTACGGTCCTATAAAACGCGCCAAAAAGAGTCTCTCGGTATCGATGCTATTGATGGTATCTCTTGCGATACCGCTTGCGCTCTCGATGAAAGAGTTGCTTTTGGAGGATCAACTTGCCAAAAAGATTCGACAAATCCTCAGTGAAAAGACATACACATTCAGGGATGTACAGCTGGAGAAAGTCGAGGTCAAGCGTTTTCAGAAACCGATGGAGGTGACAGCCACTGTCATGTCCGGTTCCAACGAGACTATAAACGCTAAACAGGTCAGACTGGTGCAAGATTTCCTGGTCAGACAGACTGGAATTCCTATTGAGTTTAAGTTGCGAGTGATACCGGCTACGGTGGTGACAGCCATTGAGGTAACTCCCCAGGGCGAGAGTTCTAAGACCGTGCCCATAGGAAAGTCCATAAACACAGCTAGCGTACAGTGGGAAGCGGACGAATCCGTGGACAAAAGTAAGGGTACATCGGAACAGGTTGTGGATCCGTTTTTTGACCTTACTCCGGTTGTTCCGGAGAAATCATCCGAGTACGACCAGCACTCGAAGTTGAATGAACATGAAAGAGTGACAGTGGGCGAGGAATTGCCTGATTCTTTGCCGGACTCTTTGCCTGATTCTTTACCGGATAAGAAGCTCAGGAGTCCCCTGGGCGAGGCTGTTCCTGGTTCTTCCGGTTCTTCAGGAAAGCCTGCCATCTCTGAACCGCCTCCGGTCAAAGATCCTCTTCTTCCCCGTCCCCGGAGAGATAAAGAGAAGCGTTTGAACCCGGAGACATTAAAGCAAGAGCCGAATCCGAGGCCACAACCTGAACCTACAGTTCAATTTATAGAGCCTTAAGGGGAAGTGATTTTTTCAAGAACTCTGAACTATGGGATAGGCCCCACTTTCCAGATCCATTCCTGCCACAATCTCTTTCTCTCTTTGCTTTCTCAAGCTAAGCGCTTCCAGGCAAGATTCCACCTGACGGGCGATTTCCGCCACTGCCATGAAAGAATGGCTACCGGCGGAGCTTTGCAAGCTATGGGCTTCCACTAAGGCGCGAACAAGTTCAGCGTCATTATCGCTCTTCTCCAGCGCAGTCTCTATCTTTTCTGCGAGAACTTTTAGAGTGTTCGGAAGGTCTTTTAAATAGTCGATTTTTAACTCTTCCAACCGGTGATCCAGAATATCCTGGAACTCATTCATGCCATTGCCTTCTTCATTTTTACTGGCATCTTCGAGGAAAGTTACGAGGCTGAAACTCTTGGTCTCTCCTGTCCCCTCATGCTCATGGAGATAGAGGGGAGCGACTATATCTTCCTGTTCATTTTCGCTGGAAGTGTAGGTTTCGAAGGGATCGAAGTTTTCCAGATCCGCATCGGACATGGCGTTCAATTCCCTGAACATGTTGCTTTCCGAGCATTCTTTTTTCGAACGAACTTCATTGAGAAATATTGCTTCGATCTCATCTCTTGTCTGGGTGATTGCCGTCGCCACACAGTCTGGAAATCTCTTTATGTCTATCGGTTTTTCAAGAATAAACTTGACCCCGAGCAAGTTTCTCAGTCGTTTCTGCATCTCCTGATTCATCGAAAAGCCTGAGAGCATCACAAAAGGAATGTAATGCCCCTGTTCACGCATGGATGACATCCAGGTTAATCCATCGCCGTCGGGTAGTCGAAAGTCCGATACCACAAGGTCACAGTAGCTATTGTTCAAGAAACTTGTCGCTTCGCTTCTACTGCGCGCCCAGATTACTTCGTAATCGAATTTCTTTAGTATGGCTTTCACCATAACAGCCGTGTGCTTTTCATCATCAAGCACAAGTATTCTCTTCGCCATTTTTCTGCCTGCTCTGATATAGGTCTCCTTTTCCAAATTCTCATATATTGCCGGTATTCGACATCCCTATTTCAAGGGAAAACAGCGATCATATCCGGGGGATTTTTCTTTTTCTGGCTTGTCAGTATCCCTGTGGTTGCTATACGTTTCGGTTGTCGAGAGGAATGCCTTTTAAAGACTCAAAGTTCATCAAGAATTAGTTCCTATGCCACACTTATCCCTCAGGCGAGTTACCTCAACCGGAAGGGATGCTCGGGAAATTTTTGCTTGTGCTATATTTGTCTAAGTCTCCTTGTAAAGTAGCTTTAGTAGATTTCGTCTTCATGGATTTTTCTCATTACGCTCCCCATGGCTACTGCATAGCGTGGGATCCGAATCTACTCTGGACCTTTGTGGCCGGCAATCTACTTGTGGCCATCTCTTATCTGACAATTCCGGCTGGATTGCTGATAGTGGTTCGCAAACGGAAAGACATAAAACACAGGGCTCTTGTCGGACTTTTTGCAGCCTTTATCTTCTGTTGCGCCCTAACTCACCTCATAAAGATCTGGACATTCTGGTATCCCCATTACTGGGCAGAAGCGATTGTCGATGCTATTACTGGTGTGGTATCGCTGATTACCGCCCTTGTTTTTTTTCGCCTGGTTCCTACCCTGGTCAAAATTCCTTCTGCCGAGAAGTTCGAAGAGACGAGCCGGAAGTTGACCGAGATTGAGAAAGAACGTTTGCAGCTTGAGATGCTTCATGAAAGGAGCAAAGGGTTCGAGAAAATTGCCAGCAGTATTCCTGTCCCTGTCTGGACCTGCGACAACGAGGGTAAGTGCGACTTCATCAATGAAAGATGGCTTGAGCGAACCGGCAGCAGGCTGGAGGATAACCTTGGTTATGGTTGGAAGGCTTACATAGATGAAAGGGATAGTGAGAACACGTTCAAAGCCTGGAGAGAGGCCGTAGAGAGTGGAGCAGATCAATTTGAGTATGAGTTTCATTTGAAAATCAAGGATGGAACATCAAGGCGGTATCTCAGTAGAGGCGTGCGTTTAGAGCCGGATAAGAGTGGTGCAAATACTATCTGGTTTGGCTGCGCTGTGGATGTGGAAGATCAGAGACTTTCTGAAGAGAAGCTAGAGCAGCTTGTTAGCCAGAGAACAGAAGAAATAAGCGCTTTGAACGAAGATTTGACGCTTATGAATGAGGAGCTTGAACAGTTTAATTATGTAGCAGCCCATGATTTGAGAGAGCCATTACGGGTGGTGCGAGGATTCTCAGATCTACTCGTTGAAGCAGCAAGCAAGGATCTGGACGAGGAGAGTAAGGAGTATCTTGATTTTATTGATCAAGCGGTAGATAGGATGCAAGTGCTCATAGATTCTTTACTTCAACTCTCTCGTTTGGGTAGGGGCAAGGTTGAATTTGATGTGATAGAGCCGCGTGCGTGCATTGATATTGCTATGGAAAATCTGTCGATGCAGGAGGAAGGTGCCAGTGAGCAGGTTGTGGTTGAAGCGATTCCTCCGGTCCTGGGAAATCAAGGTCAACTGATACAGCTTTTTCAAAATTTGATAAGCAACGCCATAAAATTCAGTGATGGGGCGAACCGGTCGGTAGTGATTAGCTCCACTACTCAGGATGGAAATGTAATAATATCCGTGAAAGACAATGGCATAGGTATTGCGCCTGAGTTCAAAGACAAGGTGTTTTTACCCTTTCAGCGTTTGCATTCCAGGGAGGAGTATGACGGTTCAGGAATCGGTCTGTCTATCGTCAAGAAAATAGTAGATCTCCACAAGGGCGAACTCTGGTTGGAGTCGGAAATAGGGGAGGGAGCCACCGTGTTTGTAAAGTTAAAGGCTGCCGAAGCTAACTCTTAAAGTAATTGGTTTGCAAGGCTAAAAGGAGAGTATCCCGGTAATGAGAAAGACCGCTACCAATATACTTCTGGCTGAAGACAATGCGGCAGATATTGTGCTGATCAAAAAGTGTTTGAAGGAGGCAACTTCATTCTCCTTCGAACTCCATGTGGTTAAAGACGGAGAAGCTGTTTTGAACTTCTTAGCCCAGAAAGGTGATTATTTAGGAAAACCCTCGCCCGACTTGATTATTTTAGACCTCAATATGCCCAAATTGAGTGGTATTGAGGTTTTGCAGCAAATTAAGGCTGATGACAGGCTCAAAGTTACCCCGATTATCATTCTCACTAGCTCGGATTCAAGAGACGATATAGTTTCAGCCTACAAAAATCACGCCAACTGCTATATACAAAAACCCAGGGACCTTGAAGGACTGATGCAAGTCTGCAAAAGGATTGATGATTTCTGGTTGGAGTTGGTGGAGTTTCCGGCTTCAAAAGGTGACTGAGTCTCTTGTGAGGGGAAGTTCAACTACCACTTTTGTGCCGTTTGAATCGCTGTCCAACTTTATTGTTCCGCCATGCTCGGACACGATTCGTTTACAAAGATAGAGTCCCACACCGATACTTACACCGGTGTCACTATTCCTGGCCATTCCTGAGTTGTTTTGGGGAGAGGTGGAGAAGAAGTACTCAAAGGCTTTTTCCTGTTTGTCCTGGGGAATAGGTTGACCTTTGTTTTTAAGAGCGATTAAAACTCTATCTTGCTCTATAGCGGAGGCGAAAATCTGTATTGTTTCACCCTGGGGACTGAATTTGAGTGCATTATCTATCAGGTTTAGAAATAGTGTATAGATAGAATATTCATTTCCGGTTAAATTCGGAAGCTCATCGGAAATTTCAAGATGTATGCTGACATTTTTTTTTGCGTAAAAGTGCTTTACTTCTTCGATACAGCGATTTAGAATCGCTTTAAGGTCGAGTTTTTCGAGGGGAAGACAACTCTCTTTCGTATTGAGTTGATATGCCTCCAGTGCCCTCTTGATGTGGCTATGGGTATTGTTGGTAGCCCTCAGAAGAGTTTTCATAGCTTCTTTTACCTCTTCCGAGAGTTCCCCATAGACACCATTGATCAGGGGGTGAAGAACATTTTCCATTCCGATTAGTGGCACCCTCAGGTTATGATTCAGCATGGCGCTAAAGTTCTCTCTCTCTTTAATCTTCTCCTTTTCCACCTTCATCTTTTCCATCTCATGTCTTAATAGAGCAAAGCGTATGGTCCGGCTAAGATTGCGAGGATTGAACTTGCCTTTCACTAGAAAGTCCTGGGCTCCTTTAGAAATGGCATCGAGGGCTATTTGTTGATCATTGATTCCGCTTAGTACTATGATTGGAAGCGCGGGGGCTCTATCTCTAACTTTGTGATAAGTTGATATCCCCTTGCTGTCAGGCAATCCCAGATCCATCAAGACCAGATCATATGTCTTTTTCAGGGAAGCGATAGCTTCTTCCAGCGTGGAGACGGTCTTAAGTTTGTAAGTGTTACTTTCCAGGCAAGTTTTGATAATAGCCTGGTCTGCTTTATTGTCTTCTATTAGCAGCACTCTTACTTTCATTGTTTCTGGCTATCTCTTTCCGGACTCATTTGGCTTTCCGGCTTGTTCACCCTCTCCAGCAGTTCTTCTACTGTTGACACGAATTGTTTTGGGCTGACTCGTCCTTTGGTTAGATGTTTAGTCATTCCTAGATTGAGTCGTTTTCTATCCTCTTTGTCCAGGTCTATTCCCGAATAGACAAGAAGGGCCGGAGGGGGAGTTCCGCTCAAAGCTTTTACCACCTCAAATCCGTCCATCTGGGGCAAATTCACATCCAGTACGATAACGTCCGGATGGTTCTTTCTTGCAATTTCTATGGCGCTTTTGCCGTCGGCTGCCTCAAGGCAGACTGCGTTCAGAGTTTTTAGTTGGGCTGTAATCACAGCTCTTGTTTCATCGTCGTCTTCGATAACCAAAACATGTCTCTTGCCATTTAAGATATTTCCGATTGTCGCTATGAGTTCTTCAAAGTCAAAAGGCTTTTGATACCAGTCATAGATAAACGGTTGAGCATACTCAAACTCACTTTCTGCATGACCACTTACTACTATGACAGGAACATTCTCCAGCACTTTTGTCGCTTTTTGATTCTCAATAAATTCCAATCCGTTTCCATCGGGAAGCATCACATCAAGAATAATCGCGGATGGAGTAAGCGCTTCCAAAAACTCTGAGGCTTGTCTTATAGAGGTTGCGTGTCTGGTTTTGATCCCTCTTTTCTTTAAGCAAAGCTTTAGAAGTTGCGCCAGGTTAAGATCGTCTTCGATGATGAGAGTGTACTTCTCTGTTTCTTCGCAGGACCGAAGGGGTTCTTCGCTATCGCAGTTTTCATAGGGCAACTCAAACCAAAAAGTAGAGCCGGTTCCAGGCTTGCTGTGAACACCGATGGTGCCATTGTGTTGCTCTACTATGGCTTTTGAAATAGCCAGTCCGAGACCAGTGCCTTCCTTCGGTCTGGTGTCGGAAGAGTCGATTTGTTGGAACTTGCCGAATAATTTGTCTAGCTGGTCCGAGGAAATTCCTTCTCCTTCATCGGTGACCGAAAATCTTACCTGTCCATTTTCCCCTCGATCCACGGAAAGAAGTACGAGATTTCCCGGATCTGAATACTTGATAGCGTTGGAGAGAAGATTGGAGATAACTTGCGTCATTCTATCCGAGTCGACCAGAACATCGGACTTACCATCGAGATTGGTGGCAAGTTTAACATCTGCTTTGTCAGCCATTCCCTGCATTGTTTCTATGCCTTGCTTAACCACATCCGTGGTGTTCATTCTCTCCAGATGTAGTTCCAGCTTTCCTGCTTCAATTTTGCGCAGGTCCAAAATATCGTTGATCAGTCGTACAAGCCTCTCTGAACTTGATCTTGCTACTTGAATCATCTCTTTGGCTTCATTCGAATCAAGCTCAATAATGTCATCATCAATAAGACTTAGTGCACCCCTGATAGAAGTCAGTGGTGTTCTAAGTTCGTGGGAGACGGTTGAGTAGAATTCACTGATCCGCTTTTCTACTTCCTTTCTGTGGGTTATGTCTCGTTCTATCAACGAACAGCCGATGAACTCCTGCTTTTCATTTATAATTGGAGAGACAGTCAGAGCTACATCTACAGTAATCTGATCTTCCCTCAGCCTCAAGGTCTCGATCTCCTTTTCCACTCCTCCTTTATAGATCGATTCAATAATCTCATCAAATTCTTCTATAGAGTTCTCTGGAATCAGCAATCTTATATCTTTCCCCAGGGCATCCTGTCTTGCGTAGCCATAGAGATTCGAAGCTCCTGCGTTCCAGCTTTTTATAATTCCTTCTCGATCGATGGCGATGATTGCGTCATATGAGTTGTCCACGATGGCCGCAAGGAGGCTCTCTTTCTTTTTAAGCTCACTGGATCTCTCTTCGGCCAGTTCCTGGATTCTGCTGTTCGTAGTTTGCAACTCGTCCCTTTGCATTGCCAGGGCTTTCATCTCCAATTCATTTTGTTTGCAGACTTTGACCAGAAAAAAACTCTCGAACAATACCCAGCCGGCGTGTTCTACTGTACGCCAGGGGCTTGCAGTTAGAACCCCATAAACCGATTCGGGCACGTAAATTCCGCGAATCATATGATCAAGGACAATTACTGATACAGCGGTTATGAAAACCCTCCAGTCTCTGTAGAAAGCAAGGAACGCCAGGGAGCCAAATATGTGAAAGTGTGTTTCAATTCGACCTCCGGTCAGGTGAATGAGCAGAGCTGAGATAAGGGACTGAGAGAAGGCAATCATATGCCTGGTGATTGGTTTCCCTGGGGAAGTCAGGTATAGATAGACCACCGGCGCAGTAACTAGACCACCAAGCACTACGGCCACAAAAATATGGGGATGGATGTAGCTATTCCGTCCTTCCCAGGCTAGCGGTGATACTATTACTGCCACCACAATCATTGCTATCCATTCCAGAACTATCAGTGTGGTAAATAGCAGGTCTGTTCTTCGAGACAGTTCATCTCTTCTCAAGTCGAATATTTCTTGTGCCCCGGGCGTCATTATTGTGTTGGCGTACTGTTTAAGATCAGACACTTTATTTTCTCTCCCTGAGAGGACAGCCGAAGACCTGGTTTGATTTCGTTTGACTGTGTCGACTTCTAACCAAATCTTCTATGGTGTTTTTGCCCACATTGTCTCCTTCGTGTCCCCGCGATGGTGTAATGCCTCCGTCGAAAAGAAGAGTTCCGGCGTTGTTGTAGAGAAGACTGTGACCGGACGTAAGACAGTTGAAAATTTTTGCCTCTTGTCCGCCCATGTCAAGGATTACTCTGGTGCCCGGTATCTGATTGGCTGTTTCATACAGCTCTCCTTTCGCCCAATCTTCCGGCAAGCCTTGTGGAACAAGCATTACGACGACAGTTTGTAATTTTAGTCCGCACGTGCTTACTATGCGACAGAGCTCCCTCAGTGTGGCTCTGGAGCAGGTACACTTAGGATGGATAAATGTAACCAGGGTGTATTTGGGGCTGGCGAGTTTAAGTTTGGTTTCGGCAGGCCAGTGTTTCGGAACCGTCTCCCGCGCTCCGGGTGTGGTATTGTACATGATCGCGTAGCCGTAGCTGCCAGCCAGAAGGAAAAGCCATACTAAGATTGCTCCGATTTGAGAGACTTTCTTGAGATTTATTCGATAAATGAGCTTCCCTGATCTTTTCAAGGCTTGAAGCATAGAGGATTCCCTCGGCCGGCCCATTCTTCCAAAATCCGTTCTATCTGTCCTGGAAGTTCGGCGGGGGCAAATGGTTTTGTTATCACTCCGGCCGCTCCCATCTCTTTGTATGCTGCCACTTCTCTATTTTGTACTTTGGCAGTCATAAAAATCACCGGAGTCATTTCATAACCAGACTCTTTCATTTTATTGAACGCAGTGACACCGTCCATCTTCGGCATCATTACGTCCATCAAGACCACATCGGGTTTCTCTTCTTTGAGAATCTCCAGGGCCTTGGTTCCTGATTCGGCTTGAATTATCTTCCAATTCTTTAATTTAGAGAGCACTATTTCCGCTATTCTTCGGATGCTTGCGTCGTCATCTACCAGCAATACTTTGTCTACTTTCATAGTCCCTGCCTCACAATTGCGCCATATTAGAACCTACCTCGGAGGATGATTGCATCACGGAATTCTCCTCCGGTTCTATTCTCTCAAGGGCGTCTTCCAAAATTGCTGCGATTTCTGAGATTGCCATCAAAGAGTGACTGCCGGAGGAACCTTTTATGTTGTGAGCTTTCATCACTGCGTTGGCAACTTCTTCAGTGGACCACCCCGATTGTGCTGCTTTGTCTATTTTGTCAGCCAGGTCTCGGAGCAGATTTGGAATGTCCTTCAGGTACTCCAATCTTAACTCTTTCAAGCTTTCTTCCAGGTCGTCATCGATAACTATCGGGTCGCCGGTTTCATCTTCATTGCTGACGTCGGACAGATATGAGGCCAAATCAAAGTCGTCTTCGGTCTCTTCTTCTGAAAGATCTACATCGGTCTGGTTCCGGTTATATTCATCCTCCGACCGGTCTTCGGATACTATTTTTTCAAAGAGATCATAGTCATCTTCAATTTGTTCGCCTTTCTCTTCTTTGTCTTCCATCCAAATGCAATCCTCTACTTCCGGGTCGACGCATTCTTCTATAATCTCTTTCAGTATGTCGCTTGAAGAGCAAAGCTTCTTGATTCTCTCCATTCTAGATTCGCAATCAAAGAGGCTTTTTATGTCTTCTATCGGCTGGGTCAACGCAATAGTTAAGTCTTCGACGAACTGTATGGAGTCTATGGGTTTCTCCAGAATGAATCTCACTCCCAGCAGATTTCTCATCCGATTCTGAGCCTTCCTATCAATACAGAATCCGGAGAGAAATACAAAGGGAATTAGACAACCCTCGTTTCTCATGTTTGTCATCCAGTCTATGCCATTGCCATCCGGCAACCTGTAATCCACTACAACCAAGTCGCAGGGATTGGAGCGCAAATGGCGTGCAGCTTCTCGGCAAGTTCTAGACCAATTGATCTCAAAGTCGTACTTTTGTAGGATACCGCGGATTAGATTTATGACGTGTCTGTCATCATCCAGAATCAAAATTTTGCTTTTCATTATTCTCAGCCGTGGTTTATTACTCTTAAATCCGGAATTCTCCAGACCTATTTCGAAGATCTCATATTTTCGCCTTCTCAGCATCCCTATTTTGGTCTTTCTTAACCCACTTTCGGGTGATTACATTAGCTCTTCCTGCATATTTGACCATTTTGGACATTGCGGATCATTTTTTCGGTTTCTTTTTTGAGGGCTAACACTTCTTTGCTCTCTGGTCCGTAAGCGTTCACTTCTATGTTTTTTGCCCTGGCCATGGCCGCTAGAGCGTCACCATTGTGACCTAGCGCATACTTTGCTTTGGCTAGCCCTATTAAGCTTTCGGCTACATCCAGATGATTTGCTCCCAGTGCGGCGGTTCGAATTCTCAGTGCTTTTGAAAACAGTTTTTCCGCTTTCTTATATTCATTGCAGGCTAGCTTCAGGTCTCCCATGCCGTTTAAAGTAACTCCTACCAGGTGGTGCTTTTTACCGAATACCTTCAGTCTGATGCGAAGGGCCAGTTCATAGAGTCTTTTGGATTCTGTTAGCTTATTCTGTTTGAGTTTTAATCGGGCTATGTTGTTATAACTCAATGCCAGGTCCGGGTGTTCCGGGGGCAAACTCGCCTCTCTGATCTCCAGAGCTTCTTCGTATAGTTCTTCTGCTCTCTTTTGGTCTCCCCTGAGGAATAGTACCGCTCCTAAATTGTTGAGAGCCGTGGCATATCCTGGATGATTCGTACCCAGCTTTTTCTTGTTTATTGATAAAGCTTTTTCCAGATGGTATGAGGCCCCGTCAAAGTCTTTTAGTTTGCAAAGGAGAGCGGCCAGGTTGTTGTGGTTGACAGCTATGTTAGGATGCTCCTTGCCCAATTGCCTTTCCAGTCTCGTCAGCACTTCAATATAAAGTGGTCTGGCTTTTTCATATTCTCCCTGTCGGTAGTAGAGAACTGCCAAATTGTTCAGAAGAACCGAAAGATAGGGATGTTCGGAATCGAGACAGCTTTCGTATATATCAATAGCTTTCAGGTAAAGGGCTTCAGCCTCGTTGAAGGAGCCCTTCTCGCTTTTTATACATGCCAGATTGGCTAAGCTTGTGGCTAGCTTTTCAGGGCAATTGCTATTATCTGCCAGCGATTTGATTGAGTGCTTCAGATCTTTTGACGCTCTGGAGTATTCTCCAAGGTTGAAATTCTGCCAGGCTTTAACCAAGTGTTTGTCCGTCTTTGATTGCTGCCTCAGAACAGTGGTATTGGTCTCTTGAGCATTATGATCCCTGGCATTGGCCGCAGGAGAATTCGCAAAGAGTGATATTATCAATAGTGGCGCTACGATTAGTCTATACATGATCGTGTCCTCCTATTTTGAGCGCGTCAAAGAGAGGGCGCTGAGAGTACGACTCTCCGCCTCATTCTTTATTTGTATTCTCTAGCGCTTGTGGCTATTCCGTTGTTACCACTATGGCAGGCAAAACTGTATATATAATCCTCTAATCGGGCGATTGAGAGGAATTACTGAAACACTGCGGTGTGATATTGGCTCTCCAACCACTCTAAAGGGTGAACAGAACTAATCTTCAGATGGAGCTGCAGCCTCTGGCTCTGCCGCCGGTATCGAAACTAAAAAGGTTGTGCCGTTGTCATCGCTGGTACAGCCTATGATGCCGCTATGTCCTTCCACTATTTTTTTGCACAAATAAAGACCTAGACCTGAGCTGTGCATATACCGCCTTCCAAGAGAGGCTTTA
>JAUIJG010000365.1 GCA_030431355.1 bacterium | reverse complement strand
ACCGTTAGCCGGTGTAGCGTTCGCCGATTGCCAACCAGCCTGTGATAGCGCTACCAGTGCGCTAAGAGCTAAGCTCGTACTTGGCTTGTTCATTCCACTCTCCCTCTATCTAGCTTCCCGTAGATTTTGATAACTGCGACTCATTTGATTCGGAAGCGAGTTTAGTAAGTGTCGGTATGGACCCGACCAGGTCAGCAGTTTAGCATGAGTATCCGGAGTGTGCACCTTCCTTTTGTTATACCGTTCAAAGGTTTGAAACTATTCGACACTCGATGCTCGAAACGCCCAACTTATGGGCAAAATTGAGTGTAGCGGATTGTTGCGGCTTTTTGCGGAAGTATTGTTGACAACCGTATTCGGTGCCTTTATTTCTTCGTTTTAAGGCATGTCAAGGTGGTTGCTGATTTGATACCACAATCAGTGTTATCGCCGGTATAGCTTGATTTTGTATACCGTGCATATATGGACGGCCGGTCTGATCGCCGTCTGTCGGTCATATAATTTGGTTTTCGGCTATATCGGACGTTTTTGAGAGCAGAGATGTCAGCGGACTGAAGGTAGGTTTCGAGGCATCGGTCACTTTGCTGTTTGCTAGATCCTCTAAATGCTTATTGGTAAAGATATCTGGGGATTAGATTGGCTGAGATTCCAGGGGAATTTCAGAATTTGTAAAAAATTGACCGCGGTATCGTCGAAGGTGAATGAGAGAATAAAACATAGTTAAGAATGGCTTTGGAAGGCTGGTCCCAGGTGCCGATATTTCCCTCCTTCTAATAGGTCAAAGCCAGTATCAGTCTAGTATTCACTGACGTTCGTAACTTACTAGGAAAGAGATTTGTCACTTTCTAATTTGAGCCGTTATACCCGGAGATATTTTTGATCTTGCTTTGCTTGGGTTCGGGTTTGACCAAATTGTTTTCTAAGGCAAGCTCGCTAACAGATCCAATTTTCTGGGGCACAGAAATTTCAGTCCGAGTTCGCATATAAATAAGATCGCAATTTGCCAAAATGTCATGGATTTCTAGATATTTCACCGCCGGTTCAGGCTTTAGAGGCAGCCAATCAGGCACATAATTAGAAAGAGCATAAGTCAAACTATTGTTATTGACCTCTTTTAAGTTATATACTCTGGCCAGAAATCCGTGTTTTCGCCGATTTTGCACTTAGTAATCTTTGCAACCCCTGAGGCAGAGCACGAGAATTTCTCTTTATCCACAGGTATCTACATTGAATAGGTGAGAGAGAAGAAGCCGTGACAGAGACAAATACTGATCAGGAAAAGGTTTTAGTTGTTGATGACGAAGCCTCCATTAGAAGAATACTTGAGACTAGACTAAAGTTAGCCGGTTACAACGTGGTGACTGCTGCCGACGGTCAAGAAGCCCTGGATCAGTTCAATGGTTTTCAGCCTGACCTGGTCATATTGGATGTGATGCTTCCTAAAATGGATGGCTACGAGGTCTGCCGAGAGATTCGTAAGACATCGGATACTCCGATTATTATGCTTACAGCCGTGGCTGACGTTTCAAACCGTATCCAGGGTCTTGAGATCGGTGCTGACGACTATGTGGTCAAGCCTTTCAGTCCCAGTGAATTAGAAGCTCGTATCAAGGCTGTTCTGAGACGAACTGTTGAAAGGCAGCAGGAAACAGGGCAGAGCAAGAGCTCCAATGTAATTACCATAGGTAGCCTTAAAATAGACCTGAACAAGAGACAGGTTACCCGTAAGAACGAACGCATTCGTTTGACCGGTATGGAGTTTAGTCTTCTGGAGTTGCTGGTTACCAATTCAGGTAGACCGTTCTCCCGGGGAGAGATTCTGCAGCAGGTCTGGGCTTATCCTCCGGATCATCGCATCGATACCAGGGTGGTGGATGTTCACATAAGCCGTCTGCGTTCGAAGCTGGAGGAAGATTCTTCAAATCCTGATTTGATTCTGACCGCACGCGGCATCGGCTACATGTTTCAGAAGATAAATTAGTTAGCTGTTTGGACAAGCTTCCATCATATATATAGAAAACGACCTCCCGGCAGGGAGGTCGTTTTAATTCAGGTTCTCAGGCTCTAAATATCCGAAGCTCAGGACCTTTGCATTTACGTACCTACGGTCCAGGAGTTCATGTACTTGACCATCTCATCGGTGAGTTCATCAATGTCTACTCCAAAGGATTTCAGTTTCAATGCGGCAATCTCCTGGTCCACGGAAACAGGTAGCTTGTGCAGGCCGGGTTTCAAATCGCCCTTGTTTTTGACAAGGTATTCGAGGGCCAGGGCCTGGTTGGCGAAGCTCATGTCCATTACGCTTGCCGGGTGACCTTCTGCGCAACTCAGGTTGACCAGACGACCTTCGGCCAGGACATAGATTTTGTTGCCGCTGGCAAGCAGGTACTCTTCCATGTAGTCCCTTACTTGTGTTTTTTGCTTCGCTGCTTTTGCCAGCCCTTCAAGATTCAATTCGATATCGAAGTGACCGGAGTTGCAAACGATAGCTCCGTCCTTCATTGTTTCGAAGTGCTTGGTGTCGATGACGTGTTTGTTACCGGTTACGGTTATGAACACATCGCCTATTTTAGCCGCTTCTGTGATCGGCATTACTCGGAAGCCGTCCATTACCGCTTCAACAGCTCTAATCGGATCTACTTCGGTGACTACGACGTTAGCGCCGAGACCTTTGGCACGCATGGCGGTACCTTTACCGCACCAGCCGTAACCGACTACCACTACGACTCGACCGGCGAGCAATCGATTAGTGGCACGGATAATACCGTCCAGGGTGGACTGTCCTGTTCCGTAGCGATTGTCGAAAAGGTGCTTGGTCTGGGCGTCGTTTACTGAGATGGAGGGGAACGGCAGGGCGCCGTCGTTTTCCATGGCTTTCAGTCTGGTTATTCCGGTTGTTGTCTCTTCTGTTGTTCCGATTACATCGGCGATCTGATCTTTACGCTCTTGAACCAGGGTAACAACAAGGTCCGAGCCGTCGTCGATAATCAACTCTGGTTTGTGATCGAGGGCTACTTGAATATGCTTGTGGTAGGTAGGAATATCTTCCCCTTTGATAGCATAGGTTCTAACGCCATACTCTTCGACCAGGGCTGCTGCGACGTCATCCTGGGTGGAGAGCGGGTTGGAAGCGATAAGAACACAGTCGGCTCCGCCTGCTGCCAGAGTCCTTGCCAGGTTGGCTGTTTCGGTGGTTACGTGGGCGCAGACCGAAACACGTTTACCTTTGAGGGGCTTCTCTTTTTCAAATCTTTCTCTAATCAGTTTGAGAACGGGCATGTCTTTCTCTGCCCATTCGATACGATGTTTACCGGCATCTTTTAATTTAGGGTCCTTTATATCGCAGGACGAAACGGTCTTGTTGCTCACGGCGCATCCTCACTTTGATAGCAGCGTTTCCGAAGGAAATCATGTTACCACTAAGATATTAGTATTCATCTAATGAGAATCTTGTCTTCATAGTTGCTGTAGTATTTTGAAATAGACTAAGATGTCAAGGAAGGGCTTTGGGGTCGATGAGAGAAGGGGAGTGCAAATAAGAATGCGGCTTTGTGCCTGGCGCATACTTCTATCTCCTGTACCCTGGCTGGCTGCCCTGGTCTATGTGTTCGGGTTGTCTTCGGTCTGGGATTCAGCCGGTGCTGAAGTTCTTTCCGGTCATGTTGAAAGGCGAGGCAAGCTCAAGGATGCCGGTGAGAATGAAGGTTTTGACGCTTTAGAGGCTGATGATTCCGAGAAGAATCCTCAAGGAAAGCGACCGGATTATGGCTCTTCCGGCGGAGAGAGAAATGGTTATAGAGCTGTGCCCAATGGACGCTTTGGTCAGGGCGGGCCTTTTTTAAGTCCTTCCCCGACCCAGGGGATGAGAAGTCCGGCGGATGTCCGCTCTCCTGTAGGACCTCCTCCCGGGAAGCCGCAGATGCCGGTAAATTCATTTCCGTCCACTTTTCTTGGACGATGGCACTGTGAGACCGATGTAATCAATTCTTATGTTCGAGACATTGAAGTCGGTACCAAAATGGTCAGTGTGGTCAATTTTGTTAGAAGACCTGATGGTCGAATAGCTGCTGAGTGGGTGCAGCCTGGCTGGACTGAATCACAGGCTTATGCCATTGCCTGGAGTGACAGGGAGGCGAGGGTTGATCGTACTTGCTACTACTTCGCTGACGGTATGCGGGGAGCCTGGGCTTCAAGGTCCCGCGACCACTTCATTATGCAGAACACAGATCGAATGACCTGCAAAAGCTATATTGATCAGTATATAGACGGGCGATACCTTGGGCGGTACCGAACCGTTTCTGTTTTAACCCGGATTGGAGAATAAGCATGTCTCCGGAGCGTGCCATGAATAGCGAAAAGAGCAATTCTTGCATATAGCAGAATCACTCTTTTGCTTTTTATTCTCTTCTTCGTTTGATACCGGAATTGTTCGGAATTACTTTTAAAAGATCAAATTTCAGGCTCCGGTATGAACAGGCTGTTTTTCTGAACGAAGATTCTTGTTCTGCACGAAGGACTTATAACCTTTGAACACCGCAGAGCTACCCAGATCTCTTTCAATTCTCAGCAGCTGATTGTATTTTGCTGTCCTTTCGGAGCGGCAGGGGGCTCCTGTTTTGATCTGGCCTGTGGACATAGCCACTGCTAGATCGGCAATGGTGGCGTCTTCGGTTTCACCACTTCTATGTGAAAGTACACTGGTATATCCATTTTCGGAGGCCATGTTTATAGCTTCTATCGTTTCAGAGAGGGTGCCGATCTGATTCGGTTTGATCAGAATCGAGTTACCAATACCACCTTCAATACCACGCTTCAATCGTTTGGTATTGGTTACGAACAGGTCGTCTCCCACCAATTGCACCTTATCTCCGATTCTTTCAGTGAGGACCTTCCAGCCATCCCAGTCCTCTTCTGCCAGGCCGTCTTCTATACTGATTATCGGATAATCGGCAGCCAGTTTCTCATAATAATCGACCATCTCCTCGCTTGTGAGGCTCTTATTCTCGGTGGCCAGATTGTATTTGCCGTTCTCGAAAAATTCGGTAGAAGCTGGATCTAGAGCAAGAGAGATGTCTTGTCCCGGCTTGAATCCTGCTTTTTCTATAGCCTGAACTATAAGCTCGAGGGCTTCTTCGTTTGCCTTCAGGGAAGGTGCAAATCCACCTTCGTCACCAACACCGGTGCTAAGTGATTTTTTGTGTAGTACTGCTTTTAGTGCATGGTATGTTTCTACGCCCCACTGCAGAGCTTCGGAGAAAGAAGCTGCTCCGGCAGGCGCAATCATGAATTCTTGCAAGTCCACTCCGTCTTGGGCGTGCTTGCCACCATTCAAAATA
>JAUIJG010000364.1 GCA_030431355.1 bacterium | reverse complement strand
GAGCTGCTCTACTGTTCTTAAAAAGGGTAAGAACTTCTGCGGGCTGATGATACTAAGCGGCAGAGCGCCTGGCCCTGCCTGCTGAACAAGCATCATCTGTAGTTGTATACGGCTGGGCTCTACCATCGCCGAGATTACCTAACCCAATCTAAAACTGACTCATGCCTTATTCGTGCAAAGAGATATCCTCGCAGTGATTAAATACCACTATGAAATTAGTACTAATCTATAGAAAAGCGTTCATTTCGCTAATGTTACCTGGGAAAGCGAAAATGAGCCGCTGGAAAAATGTCTGAAATTGCGTAACGAACGGAGAAAGAAAGGTCTTGAAATCAGTTTCTCATGATAACATGGTCAATTCCTATAATATTTCAGGCACTACCTCTCACAGACAGCCCCATGACAACATCGATGCCAGCAGAAAAGAATCTATCACTCCAAGCCAGTAAAGAACTAGAAGAGCTTCTCACCTCCGAAGTCTACAAAGACAACGTGAACTTCTGGGAAAGAGCCTGGGGTGGCGTAAAAACAGCCTACACCCAGATGCCGGAGCTTCCGTATCTGCCCCTCATTCCCGAGACCCTGGAAGAACGTGGTCACAAAAGTGTTCTGGACCTGGGATGCGGTTCAGGATGGCTCTCTATTTTCCTTGCCCGTCACGGGTTCAAGGTAACAGGCATAGACATCTCCCAACATGCAATCACCCTGGGTAAAAACTGGGCGGAGAAAGAAAGTCTCGACATAGACTTCATTCCTTGCGATATCGCCACCATACCCTTTGAGGAAGGAAGGTTTGAAAGCATAGTGGCTAACTCGATTTTCGAACACTTTCCCCTGGAAGCAAGCAGAGGAATTTTTAAAATCCTCAAAAGCATTATCAAGCCGGGAGGCACATTCATAGCCTGTTTCGACGAGGTTGGAATGGGCGCCGGCGAATATTTCAAACTGGAAGACGACACCCATGTCTACACGGACAAAGCCAGAAAAGGGATGCTTCTCAGGAATTATTCCAACGAAGAGCTGAAAGAGCTTTATGACGGCTGGACAGTGGAGTCGATAACCCCTCTGGATAGCGGCAGTCGCTTTGTGGTAGCCAGAAGTTAGTTTTAAGAGCCAAGTAGCGCCTCTATCTATTGATCAACTCTTTGATTAGATAAGCTACCCGAAGATTGAGAAGGACCTCTTCTGAGTCTATGTCCACTTTCAGTATGTCCTCTTCAATCTGCTCCAATCGATAGCGCATCGTGTTTCGGTGAACAAACAGAGCCCTGGCCGATGAGTTCAAATTAGCACCATGTTCCACGTAGACTTTCAAAGTCTCCATTAAATCAGTGTCCCACTCCTGATCATAGGCTTCTAAGGGCCCCAGAGTCTCCTGGTAAAACAGCTCTAACTCAGGATGATCGACGATGAGATACAAAAGCCTCATCAATCCAAGATCACCATATGCGATGGCATACTCTTCGCCTTTGTGAAGCATTGAACCTATAATCAAAGCCTGCCTGGCCTGCCTATAAGCTTCGTGAAACTCAAGAATAGTCTCCACAGGACGGGCAGCGCCTAGCTGAAGTTTGTAAGAACGCACCTTAGTGGAACTTCTAATCGAGACAAAGAGGTCATCAGCCACTTTCTTCCAATCTTCCCGACTGGCGTTGTGAAACGGCGCGACATAAAGCCTGCTTCCTTCCACTTCCACGGTTATCAGTTTCTCCTCGGGCCACTTCAGATTCACCAGTCTCTCGCCTTTGGCACCAAGGGCATCCACGGCAAAAATATAGAACCCATCATATAAATCAAAGCCGAAGTGACGCTCGACTTTTTCTAGCTCAAGGGAAGAGAGTGACTGTCCAACCATGAGATCCCGGAGCATGCTTTTAGAGGCGGTGCTCAATCCCAGGTCGGTCTTACTGCGTTGCACCAGGTCAACCATGGCGGCAAGACCGGCGGGTCTCAGCAACCAGAGCAAATCATCCGGGTTCTCGCCTTTGCGAAAGCTTACAGAGATATAGCCCACCAGTTGCTTATTTCCATAAATCAGAGGCACCACCAGTCGCTCGCCGGAGAGAAAATAATCCCGCAAGTCCGATACGGTGCCTGCCTCGGTGCGCTCACCAAGCAGCTCAATCATCTCCAGGGCCAAGACCGAAACCGACTTTCGTTGTCTTACCGGGGTAGACTTCATAAGAGAGGAAGCGAGAAGCTTGAAATCAGCCGACTCCAACGCCACTGGTCGCCTCAACACTTCATGGATAACCGAAACCAGTCCTTCTATTCCCTGGTCCAGCACAGTATTGAAAAGGCTCTTGTGCAATTGACCCGCTTTCAAATCTATCAACTCCGCAAAGGCGCTTCGCACCCCCTCCACCGTGTGTCGAAAGTCCTCAACCTCCGGCAGTATAAAGAGCGGCTTGCCGACCTTCCGGCAAAGGGCAAGAGCGGCCTTAACTCCCCGTGACTGAATAACTTTCTCCATGGTCTTACCCCGGGCGAAAGATCCCGGCACAGTGAGACAGAGGGCAGTAATACCTTCTCTTGCCAGGACCTTATCCAATGAAGCGGCTTTGAGGTCGGCCATGTAAAAACAGTGCCTTTTCAGGCTCTCTTCCTCATTGGTCACAACCTGACCTACCTCTCCGGCAAGGCCGTCTTCACCAAAGAGAAGACGTCCCCGGGCCATTACAGGTGAGTCGAGGAGCTGGCTTAATCTTGGCAAGTTAGTGTATTTGGATTTACGCATTATCTCTACTATGTATGCTTACCATATCCCGCTTACTGACAACAATGCAAGAGCTGATGACATCCCCGATTTTCTAAAAGCCTTACCGGACATCGGTTTTCCACCTTAGCGCCGGCAAAAATAGCCGAAATCCGCATCATCACTCTTGTATAACCGCTTTCGTGGTGATAAAGTCTCGTCCTTGGAGACCCGTTTGTGGTTTTTATTAGGAATAAGGAGGAAATACTATGAACCGTGCTGAGTTAATCACGGAAATTGCAGACCTGACCGGTCAACCAAAGACACAGGTCAGCTCAACGCTTTCCGCTATGCTGCATAGCATCACCGGGGCAGTCGCCAAAGGTGAAAAGGTAACACTGGTCGGTTTTGGTACTTTCGAGCGTCGCACACGCCAGGCTCGCACAGGCCGTAATCCCCGTACCCTTGCTCCGCTCCGCATACCAGCAAGCAAAGTTCCCGCTTTCCGCGCTGGACAAGAGCTCAAGAGCATTGTGAACGGTAAATCGCGTCAGGGATCCTGGTCCGCACCAGGCGCTAAAGCTAAGAAGAAGTCGAAACGTCGTTAATTCATTGACGTCAGATCAAAAATAGCTGAAGAGGGCTCTAGAAATAGAGCCTTCTTTATTTTGTGGGTTTCTTATAAATCAAGATATTTTCAGGAAATTTAGCCGAAACCCTTGAACTTGGTATCTGTTTGAGACAAAATTAATTGACTTCTCAGTTAAACGGCTCCAACTCCATATCCAGGCAAAGCAAGCGATGGCTTGCTTGAGCTGAATTTGGTTCTAGAAAGAAATCGCAATGAATAAGCACGCAGAGGCACTACAACTCCGGCTGAAGGAACTCTTTGAGTCCAAGGTGGAGGAATTCAGTCAATATAGTGAGGACAATCCGAAAACAGCCATGGTAACAACTCAACTAGCCGGTCTTTACCGAGATCTGGCCCAGGTGATGAAAAACTAGCTCCGTTCAAACTACAAATCCTCCTTAGTAAAAAAGAAGAAGCGCAGGCTTCTTCTTTTTTGCATGCGGGAATCACCATGGACAAACAGCAACCTATGGAATAAAGTCTAATGAGATCGAATTACAGGTAACAGAAAAAGATGGATTTCATTTTCTACGCAGGATGTCTGATTGTCGTATTGGCACTGGTCGGCATGATTGCTTTTCCTGAAAAGCTCTGCCCTCAGCATCCTCTGATGAAGAAAAAGAGTGTCGGCTCCTCCTACTGGGGAGTATATGAAGATGCGGACCCGGAAAAATCCGTCGGAAACGTGGACGTGGAGCCCCTGGCGGGCAAATACTCCAGTGTGTATGGTGCCGCTTCCTATGCAGCCGGCAAAGGCGTATCTAGAAGAGGAGCATAGAACCGCACGGGCCATGCAAGCCAGAAATGTTCTCAAATCATTAGTTATCACTGCAAGCTCTATATCTTTCTTATCCGGATTAGGCTTGCTCTCGCTTTTGAATTGTAATCCGGCCCGGGCTCTGCCGCCGGAAAAATTTTCCAGCCCAATGGAGCAGCCGAAGGATATCGGCAACGAAACCGGTCTTGCCTACACGAAATCCACTGACTACAAGAAAAGCTTCGAAAAGGCCGTGCGAGAAGCCCGCGACTTTTGCAAGACTTACAAAAAGAACCATCCGAACGCCAAAAATCTAGCTATCGTTTCCGACATTGACGAAACATTATTAGATAATCGCGGACTGTTCAACGAGGTAGATGAATTCAGTTGGCCTGAGTTTATTAAGTGGACCAAAAAAGCTGAAGCACCAAATTTAGAACCAACAGCCAGATTTCTCAAATGGGCAAGAAAAAACGGCTTCAGCATTTTTCTTATCACCGGAAGACCGGAAAAACTCAGAAGCTGCACCATAATGAACCTTGTCAGAAATGGCGTCTCCTATGACGGACTCTACATGAGACCGGAAAAGAGGAGAAAGAATTCGGCCATCGAGCTGAAGACCGATGTCAGAAAAAATCTTGAAGATATGGGCTTTGTGATCGTGGTCAACATTGGAGACCAGGTATCGGATCTGGTGGGAGGACACGCCCTCGATTGCCAGAAGCTCCCGAACAAGATGTACTTCGTCAAGTAGAATTGCAAGAGCTATTACTAGCGAATCAGTCTTCCTGAAGTGAGGGTGCGCCTGTCGATCACTCCGATATCTCTCAGCAACTGTGCCTGGGCGATATTAAAAGCGATAATAGCGTCTGCCTTGTTAACAAGAGCGTTGGTAAAATCTCTCTGAGCGTTGATAACATCGATGTTGGTACCGACACCGTTCGCCAACCTCACCCGGGCAAGTCGCAACTGTTCGGCGGAAGATATCACCTCTTTGGTGGCAACCTCGATCTGACGCTCCACGGTCTCGCTGGTCAGATAAGAAGACCGCACCTCTTTCATAACCGTGATCAGCTGCTGGTTGGACTGCAACATCGCCTTACGAGCCAGAGCCTTGGCGGACGCGACATTGGCGAAGTTTGGCACTCCCAACCCTTCAAAGTTCCAATCGAACTGAAATCCTAGGGTAAAAGACTTTCTGATCTGGCGGCTCACCCTCTGGGTAGGAACCAGCACCTGACCGGCTTGATAGATAGTGGAGGAGCCGG
>JAUIJG010000363.1 GCA_030431355.1 bacterium | reverse complement strand
TGAGGATGCTCCTCAACAACCTGGACCCCGAAGTGGCGGAGAGACCCCAGGATTTGGTGGTTTATGGAGGCTCCGGGAAAGCAGCCCGGGATTGGAGTTCATTCAAAGCGATAGTAAAGGCGCTGACAGAACTGGAGAATGATGAAACCCTATTAGTTCAGTCCGGCAAACCGGTGGGTATATTCAAAAGCCACCTCAATGCGCCCCGGGTATTGATTGCCAACTCAAACCTGGTCGGCAAATGGGCAGACTGGGATCACTTTAGGGAGTTGGAGAAGAAAGGCTTGATCATGTTCGGTCAGATGACGGCCGGTTCCTGGATTTACATTGGTACCCAGGGCATTCTTCAGGGAACCTATGAAACATTTTCGGCTCTTGCTAGAAAGCATTATGACGGCAGCTTAAAAGGGAAAGTGGTTTTGACCGCAGGGCTTGGTGGCATGGGTGGTGCTCAGCCTCTGGCCATCACCATGAACGAAGGAATTGCCCTCTGTGTAGAAGTAGACCCTAAGCGAATCGAAAGACGTCTGGAGACCCGCTATCTCGATGTAAAAGCAGACAATATCGACCATGCCATCGAACTAGCTGAATCGGCCAGGAAGGAAGGGAAGCCCCTCTCCATAGCGATTCTGGGTAACGCAGCCGCGGTACTTCCTGCGCTTCTGGAAAAAGGATTTATTCCGGACGCTCTCACGGATCAGACATCTGCCCATGACCCCTTGAACGGCTACGTTCCCCTGGACGAATCCGGAAAACCGATGGAACTCCTCAAAGCTGATAGCCTGAGGGATTCTGACCCGGATGCATATTTAAAGCTCTCCTGCAAAGCGATAGCCAAACATGTGGAGACGATGCTGGAGTTTCAAAAGAAGGGGTCCATAACTTTTGACTACGGAAACAACATCCGCCAGGTTGCCCTGGATCATGGTGTAAAAGACGCCTTCAATTTCCCCGGCTTCGTTCCCGCCTACATTAGACCTCTATTTTGTGAGGGTAAAGGTCCTTTCCGCTGGGCAGCCCTTTCCGGTGACCCGGAAGACATAAAAGTAATTGATGAGGCGATTCTGGAGAACTTTTCTGAAGACGAAGCTCTCTGCAGATGGATTCGTCTGGCTTCTGAGAAAGTAGCTTTCCAGGGATTGCCTTGTAGAATCTGCTGGCTTGGTTATGGAGAGAGAGCCAAAATGGGCTTGATCATGAACAAGCTAGTCGCTGATGGCAAAGTGAAAGCTCCTATTGTTATAGGTAGAGACCATCTGGATGCCGGCTCCGTCGCCTCTCCGAATAGAGAGACGGAAAGCATGAAAGACGGTACTGACGCAGTGGCCGATTGGGTTTACCTTAACGCTTTGATAAATGCCGTAGGTGGAGCTTCCTGGGTCTCCTTACACCATGGCGGAGGCGTCGGAATTGGATATGCACTTCATGCGGGCCAGGTGATAGTGGCAGACGGTACGCCAGAAGCGACTGAACGCCTGGAAAGAGTTCTGACTACAGACCCTGGAATGGGTGTAATTCGTCATGTGGATGCCGGATACGAAGAAGCGATTGAGTTCGCTAAGAAAACTGATATCCGCATTCCCATGTGGGAAGTAGAATAAAACTGAAGGCTTCCTTTCACTGATAACAAGTCTCATCAGCGGATTCTAACTCTGATGAGTCTTAAGTTGGCAGGATATCAATCTGGCTAATGAAGTCTCTTTGGCCAGGGACAGGCATGCATAGCAGGAATTCTCATATCGAGAGATGTGCTGTTGGGTAAACCCGAAGAGCCTGCCAGGCAAAAGCTGCTCACATCAAAATTGTTGTATGACCATAGGCGGTCGTATTAAACAATGTCTCTCGGGTATATAGATAAGGAGGAAATTTTTCTAATTGATCTTTTCCGAGATCGCCAACAGAGACCCATTTTTGAATTATCAAATTTAGAGACATCCGACCATGAACTTCCGCTTTTCAAAATCACAGTTCAAACGCCAACCTGGCGGATTCCGCTCCATTGTTTCCCTGGCATCAACAATTGCCATTTTGCTGTTATGCTGTTCGCCGCTTAGCGCTAAGGACGCACTGGTAAAAGGGGACCTCCAACGCCAGAGGGTCAATAAACTTCTCGGAACGATTCAATGGCACAAATCCCTGGCCCAGGCCCAGGCGGATGCGAGAAGCCGCGGCAAGATGATCTTTTGGGTCAACATTCTCGGTAAGTTGACCGGAGACACATGAAGCGCCGGCAACAGTTTACGGGCCGTGAGCCTGTCCCAAGACCCAGCCTATAGCGCCTTAAAAAACTACTTCGTCTGTGGCTACAAAGACATTACCCATGAGAGCTACTCGGGTATGTCCGGACGCCACACAACTTTCGGAAACGCCACCAATACAACAAACGGCGCAGGTCCAAAGAATCTTCAACTCTTTATGCTTTCCTCGGACGGCACTGTGCTTCACTGCCTGCCAGGCTTCTGGAACAGTAGAGACCTGGTCTACGAAATGGTATTTGCGGCTCAGTTAGATGAACTATACAAAGACAGAAGTCTGAGCAGAGCCGACAAAGCAAGTAAATTCCGTCAACTACAGATGGCTCATACAAAAGAGCATTCAAATGCGATGAAGCGTAGAAGTCGCATGCAAGGTTTCGATCAACAATACGAAGCCAAAAACAGACTGACTACAACCGATACGATCAGGGACATCAATCTGGTCAAAGCTAGCCTTCAAAGCGGCTCTCATATACCAGGTCATGCTTTTAAAACCACAGATCAGATATTGCATGAGAGGATGGCAAGCCGACCTTTCATTCACTACACCAGATTCGATGTCGCAAAATTCTCCGACTACGGCAAGCCTATATACGATAAAAACGAGGACCAGAGGGACTATAGAACAGGTCAAACGGTGGTGCACAATCAGAAAAAAGACATCATCGGCAATCCGATCGCCCTGGCCAAGAAAAAGTACGGCAAAAAGTGGCGCCAGTACGTCCAGGACGATTCTACTTCGCGCGGATGGGGAGCGGACTCCAACCGTCCTTCCGAAGGGGCCTGGACAACTCCTTCAACATCACACAACAGTACCTGGGGTGGGTCCGGTGGTACCGGGCAAGGCAGTCTCTGGGGAGCCCCTCAGAAAGCCCACGGCAAGAAGAAAAACAAATAAAAGCATTAGTATTAAATTCGGTGCGCAAGCACACTAATTGAAAGCGCATGCTCAAATAAATAGTGAGGATTTTGATCCCGGTGATTCCCATTAACTATGGAATATGGGCTACCCATCCGGACAGGCGAAAGGTAAAGAAATCGATCCCTGGAGCCGGATTTTGTAAGATCAGGTAAGAGTTTCAAGACCGAAACTCAGATTAGTAAGCTATCTGATTCAAGCGATCCCAGTAGCGCCCCCATGACAATCCCGTCAAGCCTTACAGAGATATGATTTCAACCATCGGTGTCCGCCCAGGAAGATTAGAGTAATTTTCCCTGGGGTTAACTTTAGCCTTACTACACTAAGCTATGATCTGAGTGTCTTCAGAGACGTTTTAGTAACGGAAGCCGGTCGCCGGTAAAGAAAGAATGAGTCGGTTAGTCAAAAAATTTGGCGGAACATCAATAGCGGATGTTCAACACGTAAAAAAAGCAGCAGAGATTGCTGTGGAAGCAGCCCATAAAGGTCATGAAGTAGTGACAGTGGTCTCAGCAATGGGAGACACCACCGACCACCTTATCGAGTTGGCTGAACAGATCAACGAGACCCCCAGTGCCCGAGAGATGGATATGCTTCTTGCCACTGGTGAGCAGATGTCTATCGCCCTTATGACCATGGCCATACAGAGTATGGGCTACCAGGCAAGATCTTTCACCGGCGCCCAGGCTGGAATAATCACAGAGCCAAATCATGGTCTGGCTAAAATCCAGGAAGTTCGTGCCGATGCCGTGGATGCCAGCCTGGCTAGAGGAGAGATTGCTGTAATAGCAGGTTTCCAGGGCACCACAGTGAGCAACGAACTCACAACCCTGGGCAGAGGGGGCTCCGACACGACCGCTGTCGCCCTTGCTGCCGCACTGAAAGCAGACCGCTGTGATATCTATACTGATGTAAGAGGCATATACACTGCTGACCCGAGACTTCTTTCCGAAGCTCAGCTACTACCGGCTCTCTCCTATGAAGAGATGGTTGAACTTTCCTCCACGGGAGCACAAGTACTTGCCGCCACATCAGTTGAGTTGGCGATGGACTCCAATGTGCCGGTTCGGGTTCGTTCCACTTTTGAGCCTTCAGACACAGGCACCCTGATCACGAATCGCCTTGCGGCCCCGGAATATACGGTTTGCAGCATCTCCTGCGACATGGCCCAGGCGGCAATAACCATTAAAACAGAACTTGATACTAACTCCTCGAAGCTGGATGGTCTCTCGTCCATGTTTACCAGACTCCAGGAACTCGGTATTCACACCGACATGCTGATGCTTCTTGCCCATGAAGACGAACCGGCACAAGAAGTCGCTTTCACGGTAGAGCAGAGATCTCTGGCCAAGGTACAGTCAGTGATTGAATCCAATAACTTGAGCCTCGGTAATTCACGCTCCAATATCGACACGGATATCGCAAGAATCTCGGTGGTGGGACGCAAGCTAACCTCACGTCCTGAAGTAATCGCCTCAGTTTTCGAAGCCCTTCAACTTGGTGGCATTCCGGTAAATATGGTGGCAACCGGTGATATCAGAGTCAGCGTGGTTCTACCTGCAAGATATGCTCGGGAAGCGGTAAGACTTATTCACGATAAATTCGGCCTGGCACAAGGTTGTTTTATAGCTTGAACACGGCCAATTGAATATAAAACAGGTTATTTCCTCCTTAGTTTTTGCGCTGTATAGCAAGATAAGGTATCCTTTCCTCATCACTTAAAACAAAGAGGATATGTCCATGCCTCCTTTTGAAAATCTTTTCGACAAAGCCAAGAATTTCGCAAAACAAACATCTGATCAAACCAGCAAAGCAGCGAAGGTAGCCAAGCTCAAACTTAACGTGGTCAGCCTCACCTCAGAGAAGAAGAAGCACCTTGAGACAATCGGCCAACGGGTAGTATCTCTGATCAACCAGGGAAGTGCCATTGACGGCAGCATTCTACAAGAGACTGTGTCCGACGAGATGAGCCAGATAACCAGGATTGATGAGAGGATCAAAGAGCTGGAGAGCGAAATCGGTGATCTCCAGGCCAACCCTGATTCTGTGGATGTTAAAGACGTAACCGAATAAAACCGGTTGCAACTGAACTTCTAGGCTAAGAAATTGACTGGAGAGAGAAATACCATGAAAGACAATAGAGTCACTTTCTTCCTCAGCAATACCATTGGTATCATG
>JAUIJG010000362.1 GCA_030431355.1 bacterium | reverse complement strand
GAGATCGCTGCTACCGGTATCAGATTCAGCGGCAGCTTTCCTATACTGATCGCCAAGACTGCTAAAGCGATATGCCAACTGAATGCTGTCTTCACCATATAGCTCGGCGATACATCTGTTCAACCGCTCGGTCTGCTTCTCCCTTGCGGCAGCGCCGCCTTCGAAGAGCATGGGATTGCCCCTTTTGCTCACCGTAGCCACTGTTACATCGGACCGAGAACCGCAGCATGTGGTCACAACACAAAGCAGACTCTCTGCCGCTTCATAATGTCCATGACGGTCCATCAAAAAAGCTGTGGCAAAGCCGCCAAAATAAGTGACGATATGCAAAACAAATGCACAGTACCAGACCAGACATAGAGAGCCGATAGCTGCCAGTACTATGCGCAAGATCCTATAACCAGCATGCCTGGTTGTTATGCGCTCGACAAGGGTTTTGTAATAAGATGAGTCGAAGCGATCTTGACCCTTTCTAAACTTCATCGCCAGGGCAGCCAGCACCAGGGCGATGGAGCAAAAGATCCAACCCGCTCCGAACTCATTTAAAAACCTGTTTATCAGCTTCGGAAAGGTAATCACGTCTTCATAAGACAATTCCGAAGAGACAAAAAAGAAGAGTACGGAAAACATACCAAGCACCGTAAGTAATACCGATGCCCGGTAAAGACAAACCAAAAAATTATTCACCTCGGCTCCTTCAGGAGCAAGCAGACTTGCTACTAATCTTTCCCTATCTTGCACAAAACCGACTCGATAGTGAAGACGGTTTTCACCACTAAATGCCAGCCTTAACAAAGCATTAATAGATTCTGGAGCGGATCTATCCAAGAAAAGAATTATTGGAAATTCGGGTAAAATTAGTCGGTTACCAGTCCGGTTTATTAGATGACCCAGAACGACAGAGAAGTTCTTGAGAACATAGAATCGGAGCTTTCTCCCGACGAAAAATTAGAACACTTCGGCAAACGCAAAATCGTGGACGACACGGGGGCGGGAGCAGCGCTTGTGGCCATGCTCTTCAGCATGATGATCATGGCTTACATTCCTGTAGATCTGATCAAGGGATTGTTTTTTCTCCTTCTTATCGTTAGCACGTCTTTCCTCTTCAATAGTTTTATCCATCTAAATAAAGAGCGGTATCTCGCGGTCACAAGCAAAAGACTAATCGCCTATGGAAAAGAAGGATTCTTCGACCTGTGCAAAAGGGACGCTATCGACGAAATAGACTTTTCCGACAACACCGGCTTCATCGAATATCATGGCAAAAGAATCAAGCTAAAGCCACTCTCCAGGGAATCGAGTTAGCCAGAGAAAAGCCATCCTCTTCGAACTAGGGCGACTCCATATCCAAAACCACTTTCAGAACCCCGCTGGCGCTTGCCTCTTCCATGGCTTCTACTCCCTTACCGAGAGAATATCTTGCGTCAATTAGGGTGCTGGGATCAAGCTTGCCTTCTTTCAACAGTTGGACCGCCTTATCCATCGGTCCGCAACGAGATCCCTGGATCTTTATCTCATTGACCACAACCATGGCCGGATTAAACTCGAAACCGCTGGCATAGGTTGACTTCAATACCAGAGTGCCCCGGGGACGAGTTAGCCCCACTGCCATCTTAAAGCCTTCAGGATTTCCGGTTGCTTCAACCACTGTGCTGTAGTTTGACCCTGGCGCCGTCCTATCGAAGCTGCCGCTAAATAGAGACATTCGCTTCCTGCGATCCGGATGGCGACCAACCAGATCAACTTTAAATCCTGCCGCGTCCAGACTCATAGCGATCAATAGACCCAGCTTGCCATCACCGATAACACAGATCGGCTCCTGGACATCAAGCTCAAGCTGCTCCTGAATCTCCAGGGCCGCCGCCACCGGCTCGGCAAAAACTGCGACTTCGTCCGGCACCGCATCCGGCACTGTCACCAGATTGGACTCGGGTATGGAAAGCTTGTCGGCGAAAGCACCATTTCTTTTCACGATGCCCAAAACTGTTCGCTCCGGGCAGTGATGGCCGTCACTCCTCATACAATAGTCACACCCACCACAGGCGCAGTTAATGTCAGCAACCACGCGCTTGCCAAGCAGACTTTTGTTATCGCTTCTTTCAACAACTCCCACGAACTCATGACCAAGAGTACCGGAATAGTCAAAGTATCCCCGGGTAATTTCTATATCCGTATTGCAAACACCTGCTCTAACCACCCTGACCAGCGCTTCTCCAGAGGCAATCTCCGGCTCATCTACTTCGATCAGCTTAACCGCACCGTCTATATACTGTAGAGCTCGCATTTATTATTCCTGCTTTTCACTCAAACAAATAAGTCTATCTATCAATGATCAATTTTAAACACCTAGCAACTTTAGTGCATCAAAAGACGTCCACAATTCATTAATTGCCAACTCTAGAGCGACAATAAAGACAAGCGATACAAGCAATAGCAAATGAACTGCCGCTCATTTTAAGCATATAAGAAGAGCCAACCATCAAGCTTTCAAGCCTCTTTGCAAGGGCGCTCAACCTTAAGCAGCGCTCAGAAAACGGCAATCCATGCCGATTTATAGCTATACCCCAATAAAAATATAGGACATCCTATAGCATCGGTGGGATAACCTGGCGCTACTTAACGACTAAGAATAGAACGCGAGTCTGATGGGGCAGAATTCAGAATCGCAGAAGAAGACAGAAGCGACATCCCTGACTAGCCCGGCTAACAGAGCGCATGACGCACTACTGAGGCACGACAATAGCCCCAGGGAGAAAAAAAATATGAGTATGAAAAACTATCTTACCCTTGCAGCCACGATGGCCATTCCGATGGTCATTCCCCTGGCACTGGCGACACCTGCTCATGCTCAATCAACCACTCTAACCGGTTCGGTCTTGCAAAGAGCAACTGTTGTAAACGTGCAGGAGCCCAAGCTCCAGGCAAGAACTCCGCAGTTTGATGCCAGAGCATCATCCAACAACACGCCACCACGAACGCAACCAGCAAGAGCGGCCAGACCCAGGGTGATCACCAGGACAGTATATGTAGAAAAACGTGATGACAGAACTTATTTTCAAAAACACCCTAAAGTGAAATCCGCCCTTGTCGGAGCCGGTGTTGGAGCAGGAGCCGGTGCCGTGACCGGGCTTATCGCCAGAAGAGGCATTCTCCGCGGTTCCGCCATCGGCGCAGGCACCGGGGCCGGTATCGGACTGATCCGCTCCAGTCAGACAATGCGCAGACATCCTATCATTAAAAACACCACTACCGGTGCGGTAGCCGGTCTGGGATTCGGCGCAGCGGCCAGCAGACGTGGAGGCACTGTCGCCAAATCCGCGGCAGTTGGAACCGCCATCGGTCTGGGCTACAGCCTCTTCAAGAAGCTTCGCTAGAACTGATACTGACCATGGAGCCTAATACATATAGAGGCTCACCTAAAGGCTCACCGAACAAACAGATTTTTCACGAACCAATAAAGAAGGGAAACAAAATAGAAATGAATAGAAAGAAAAGTTTCAAAGAATATATCGCCCTAACCCTTGCCCTGACTATATCCGGCACAGCATTGATATCGTGCACGCAGCAAGTATCTCAGCCCGAAAAGATGAGAGATAACGCGATATCCCAGATGAAGAAGGGTGACTACAAAGAAGCAATCAAGACCCTGGAGTCTGCTCTGGAGAAAGATAAAGCAGCCAAAGATAAAAATGGCACCGGAGTGGGCGAGGACCTATATCTACTCGGTATGGCAAACCGTAAAGACGGCAAACTCGATGACTCCGAAAAAAGCCTGGAAGAGTCGATTGAGTTAAGACAAAAAGCGCTTAAACCAGGATTGCTCAAGCTGGCTAAGTCCTTGAACGAGCTGGGCAACACCCTGGCTGACAAAGGCAAGTACGAAGAGGCCGAAGAGCTGATTCGCCAGGCTCTCACCGTCCGGGAAGAAAATCTCTCCCAGGACAGCGTGGAGGTAGCGGAAAGCCAGAACAGCCTGGGAAGACTCTATGTGATGGCCGGCTTCTACGATGAAGCACAGCCCCTTCTGAGCCAGGCGCAGAGCACCTTTGACAAGCACGAATCCGAAGTCGACACAGAGAAACGAGCCGATGTTCGCACAAATCTCGGAACCCTTTACTTCTCCCAGGGCAAAGCCGACAAGGCAGAGCCATTGTTCCGCTGGGCGCTGGAAAGCTATGAATCGGAATTCGGCAAAGAGCACCCCAAAACAGCTAACGCCATGAACAACCTGGCAGAAGTTCTTCGCGCAGAGAACAAACTCTCCGACGCCGAGAAGCTCTACAATGGCGCGATTGCTATCTACAAGAAAGAAAAACTGACAAGCAAAAACGAATATGCCAGCACCCTGAACAACCTGGCTGTGCTATACCACTCCCAGGGGGAATATGGGAAAGCCGAGCCCCTGTATAAGGAAGCTATCAAAATCTACGAGAAAACAGATAGCGACAAGAGTCCCCAGCTGGCAAATATTCTGAATAACTACGCTGAACTCTATAAATCCACCAACCGACCGGAGGAAGGCGTCAAGCTCGCCGAACGCGCCGGCAGGATAATGACCCAGTAATGGACCATTGATGGACCAATAGTTGAACAACTCAGCTATCCCGGGACTACCGCCCAGCACCAACACGCAGCTAAGTGGAAGTCCGCATAACCTGAAACAGCGCCCCTTTCTGCCCGGGAGCGCTGCTTTCAGTTTTACAGTGACCGAAAAGACGGAGCGAGCTAGCTCCGATTCTTAAATTTGAGATCTGAGAAGCAAAATGAGGCAAAATATATACGTGCCAAAATTTAATAGCCGCATTTTTATCCCTCTGCTACCGGTGAATAAATTTATGAGAAATCCTTTTGCAAAGCGCTTCCTGGCGCTCTCCGTTCTATCTGCCCTTTGTATTTCCAGCGTTTCCAGTCTTCCCGCCCTGGCAGCCTCAAACCTGGAAGAAGGCATGAAACTCTATAAAGAGAAAAAGTATAGAGAAGCCAAGCCCTATTTGATAAAAGCAGCAGAGGAAGATCCAAAGTCCTGGCAAGCGCATTTTTACCTCGGCCATACCTATATGACCCTCGGTCGTATGGCAGACGCCAAACACCAGTACGCCCTCGCTAAGCACTCCACCAACCATCCGGCAGTCCATGCCCACTGTGACAAAGCTCTGGAAAATGTGGATGGCTATTACTCCGCCCTCAAACCAAAACCGGCAGCATCAACGGGAGAAGATGGCGAAACCAAAGAAGAGAATAAAGAGCCGTCACACGAAGATATTAGAAAAGCCAAAATCGAAGCTAAAAGAGAAGAGGTTTTGAGCAAAGCCAAAGAAGAATGCGATGCCATTAGAAAAGCGGCAGAAGATCAAATCACTGCAGAGAAAAAC
>JAUIJG010000361.1 GCA_030431355.1 bacterium | reverse complement strand
TGGAACAATGATCAACGGAGAATTGCTCTCGGAAAGAAGACAAATCAGCCCCGGGGATAAACTGACCTTCGGAAAAACTGAGCTTATCTTCATCACGGAATAAATCCATGTCTACCGGATTCGGCTACTATCAGATCCAGGCTGAGATCGGTCGTGGCGGTATGGGAATCGTCTACCGCGCTCTGGATACTCGAAACGAAAAGACAGTAGCCATAAAACAACTGATTTTAGAAAACGTAGATCCCGAGAAGCACAAAGAGTTTACTGAAAGATTCAGCAGGGAAGCCGAAACAGCCAGTCGTCTTTCCCATCCCAATATAGTCAAAGTCCTCGATGTCGCCGAAAAAGATGAAGGTTACTACTATGTTATGGAGTACCTGGAAGGGCGAAGCCTTCGCCAGGAGCTGAGCCAAAAGGGCGGTCAGATAGGTGCCGCAGCATTTTGGAAGATCTTAAAACAGGTAGCCGAAGGTCTTTCTTACGCCCATAGCCTGAATGTGGTACACCGGGACATTAAGCCGGACAATATATTCATTCTCTCTGACGGAAGAGTAGTTCTCACGGATTTTGGCATTGCCCGCATCGCCGATCTGGAAGCAACCAACATAACCAAGACCGGAGTAATGCTTGGAACCCTCGCATATGTTTCACCGGAACAGCTCCAAAACGCCAAGAAAGTAGATCACCGCGCAGACATTTTTTCTCTGGGGGTAGTATCCTACGAAGCCCTTTGCGGTGAGTTACCTTTCACCGGTGATGGTATCGCCGCTACCATAGTGAAGATAATGTCCCAGGAAGAGACTCCGCTCCATATAGTCAAACCGAGTATTTCCGATGAACTATCCGCCACCATAACCAGAGCGCTTAGAAAAAAACCCAGGGACAGATACCGATCGGTACTCGAATTCATGAGAGAGTATCAAAAGTGCATGCTCACGGATTCCGATGAAGCGCTGGATGAAGAATCTTTTGATATGAATGAAACTTCAATCGACATAAAGATAGATCAAAGTTTGATTACCACATCATCAGGTTCGGCCCTGGAATCAACTGCCCAACCCATGGACGATGAAAAGGAAGACGAGAATAGACAGGTAAGTGAAACGGTTCAATCAACAGCCTACTCTGACCTTGCCAGAGGAATAAAAGAGAGCAGATCCGAGCACAACAACAAAGTCCCTTCCGGCGCTGCCTCCCAGGAATTAAAACCAAGACGTCGCCTTTTGCGCCGACCTGATCAACCTGGCACAAGTAGCAGCTCGTTTGGTACCACGACAACAAAGCCGAAACAAACCCTGAGCTCAGGATACAATCCCATAAGACCAAAATCCGTAATCTCAGAGAGTACAAACGGAGAGTCTTTTATCGAACCAGCTGTGGTGGCATATAGATCAGGGCGCATTGTTGTGGCAGACATCGCTCGAAGAAAAGCAATGATCTTCAACCACGAAGGTAGATTCATAAGCAATCTGATTCAAAGACCGGAGTTCAGCAATTCTAACACCGGTGGCGGATTGCTCACTAAACCAAGCGGCATCGACATCGATGAGAGAGGCAGGATCTATCTATGTGACAGCAGCGACCACTATGTTCGCATTTTTGATAACCAGGGCGGCTTTCTAAAAGAGTTTAAGAACATAAAAGGGAGCAATGGAGGTCTACAGGGAATCGCCATAGACTCCACCGGACTGTTGTACGTATCTGACTCCGGTAACTGCTCGCTCCAGGTGTTTCAATCGGACGTCGGAGTGTGGGTAAGGGAGTTAAAGAGAGATGAATTTCAACTTCCGGCAGGAATAACAACCGACCGACTCAACAAAATTTATGTGGTAGATTACGGCACAAGCCAGGTCTCTGTCTTCAACAAATCAGGAGCGCTGGTGCGTAGTTTTGGCAAAAAAGGAAAAGACAAAGGGATGTTCAACGTCCCACGAGCGGTAGCCACTGATAAACAAGATAGAATCTATGTCCTCGATTCCCTTAATCATCGAATTCAGATCTTCGCCTCTTCCGGCGATTGGCTCTATACTTACGGAGAACTTGGCAGTGAGCCCGGTCAATTCGTTGGTCCCTCCGACTTAGCCATAGACAATGACAACAATCTTCTCTTCGTGGCGGACAAAGGCAATCGCCGAATTCAGGTGTTCGAACTAGCGTTCAGGTAAATGGTAACAGAAAACAATTTTTCCAAAATCATTCTCGCTTCCGCCTCTCCTCGGCGAGTGGCTCTTTTGCATATGCTCGGAATTGAATTCGAGGCAAAACCGAGCCATGTAGACGAAAATGTGCCCCCTTCCATGGAAGCCGGAGTAGCAGTTTTGGAGATTGCAAAACGAAAGGCGAGCCATATACTTAAGTCTACAAATAAAACAGACGCCATTGTTATTGGTGCCGACACCACGGTGGTGCTCAATCAAGAAATGCTGGGAAAACCGGAAACAGAGGAAGGCGCAGTAGACATGCTGAGCATGCTCTCCGGCACAAAACATCTTGTTATGACAGGGGTAGTGCTGATGTACCGGAACGAGAACGGCGGCGAAGAGACTCATAGTGGAGTAGAGATATCCACAGTCAAATTCAGAGACCTTATGGAAAGAGAGATAAGAGCCTATGTGGAAACAGGAGAACCCATGGACAAAGCAGGCGCTTATGGACTTCAAGGACTTGGATCGGCATTCGTAGAGAAGATAGAGGGCTGTTACACGAATATAATCGGTCTACCGGTTCCGATGACAGTAAAATTGCTAAGGGACGCCGGGGTGAGTGTTTTAAACTGCCCCTGATACCACCACGGAAAGTACCATGTACACGAACATCGACATTTACGAAATGGCAAGTCGCCAGTTTCCTCTATTTGAGAAACTGGAATCACATCTCACCGCTCATGGCACCATGGAAGGCATCAAAATCGGCTGGCACTGCCATCTCACAAGCCTCACCGCCATTGCCGCGGAGTGCCTGCTTGCAGCGGGTGCAGACTTGATTCTAAGTGAATGCTCCGAAGCCACCACCGAAAGTTCCGCCGTAGAAAAGATGAAAAATGCCGGAGCGAAAGTCTATCTAGGAAAAGACAGCACCAATAAAACATTGAACGAAAGCCCCTCTGTGCTATCCGACACAGGATTGGTGCTTATTTCTGCCTATTTAGAAAAGGCTAAAAGAGAAGGAGTTAACCTACAGAATTCGCCGAAGGGGGCCTCAGAGATAACAAGTAGCGGCATCAGCAGACTGAGAGAGACAGAAAGGCAAATGTCACTCCCCCTGACAGTTGTCAATCTCAATGACGGAATTTTGAAATCCCATGTAGAGAATTTCCATGGCGTAGGCGACGGTCTTATCGACGCTTTGAAGATGTGTACGGGTCGCAGTTTTGCCGGAGAGATTGCCACAGTAGCAGGTTATGGGAAAGTAGGAGCCGGAGCGGCAAAATATCTCAAAGAGGCCGGCTGCCTGGTAAACATCGTGGAAACAGACCCGGTTCGCGCCTTACTGGCCCATTATGACGGATTCGCCCTTACAAACCTGGAGCAGGGTCTGAGCAAAAGCAAACTATTCATATCCGCAACAGGAAAGAAAAGCCTCTTGAATGAACGTGAATGGATAAGAGCCAGAGAAGGTCTGATCGCAATCAATCTCGGGCACTGGCAGGAAGAATTGAATCTCAGGGCCCTTGGCCAAGCCAGCCGTTCCCAAGAGAGGCTGAGCAACAACCTTACCGCCTTTGTTCTGAAAGAGAGCGGAAACACAATCTATGTTATGACCGAAGGAGCTCCTGCCAACGTCGCTTTGCTTACCGGAACCATAGAGCCAACCCTGATTCATTTGGCAGTAGAGCTCCTGACCATGAAGTATTTGCTTGAAAAAGGCAGTCTGCTTGATAACGGAGAGAACGCCCTGCCATATGAGATAGAGAAAACAGTCAGTGAACTCGCTTTACAAGCGCTGAAAATAGGCTGACCGTATCGAGAATGGTCGATCATATTCTCCTTGATATTACTTAGAATCAACCTTAGAACAAAGCAGTTGAGGTAGAATATGGGCTATTTTCCAGGTATCTGAGGAATACACGGTGAAACAAATCTCAGCCCGAAAAATCTTTTCTTGCCTATTGGTCGCAGGCGCATTAGACGGTGGCTTAGCCGGTCTTCATATTCCTGCGACCATTGCCCAGGCTAAGGACGAGACTAAAAAAGTCACCCTGGACGAAATGTGGAAAGATGATTCAATCGCTGATGACCTCGGCGCGAAAAAGAAACCGGAAAAGAAAGAGAGTCCGAAAACCGTAGACACCGACACAAACTTCAAGCTGGAAGTTCCAGATGGGAGCCAGAGCACGCTGGATAATGAAATTCCAGCCGAAACGACGGAAACTGCAGAAGAAAACCCAAATCAAGATTCCGACTCAAAATCAGAAGATGAGAAAACTGCTGAATCTGAACCCGTCGAAAGAAAGATAAAACCTCTATGCAACAGGGCCGCTTTCAAAAAAAGTACCCTGGTCAAAAGCGGCGGTTGGCCAGGAGTCGGTCCGTTTAAGGAGAGTGAGCAAAACACTCTGATTGATGAACAAAACAACAAATTAGAGATGACCGCAGATGGGGAGCTTGTCAGAGAAGCCAGCCTCACCCTGGTAAACCAGAGCAATAAGCTGTCGGGACTTCTCTCTTTGCAGATGACCACAGATTTCTTCTTGGAAGCCCTGGGTGCCAGCGGCAACAAAATTGCCGCTTTCAATGCCGATCTCGAGCAAAAACAAGAGACACTGAGCAGCCTCTCCAGCGAAGGTAAACTAACCTTGAACGCAGGGCCCTATGAAGTTTCCATAGCAAAAGGCCAGGCGGAAGAGAACCAGGACAATAGCTCCGGCCTTCTGATAAGCGTTAAGAATACAGAGCTGGAACCCCTACCCAAGGCAAAGACTGAAGATACAGAAGCGAAAGAGACCAAAGAGCCTGAAGAAACAAAAGTAGAAGCAAACCAGACCAGCACCACGGAAGATCTAAAACCGAGCACGGATTCCGATCCGGATGAGAAAAACACTATTGTCTCCTCATCTGATACTGATACCGATACTGAGAACAGCACCGATACCGATACCGACACCGACAGCACCTCGGTCCTGGACAAACCCATTGTCTACAACGCCGGAAGTTCTAAAACAAACGTCATTGCGTCTCGCCCTCCGGAACCTGCAAAAAAGAAAGATCTGCTGAAAGAGCAATTTACGACCCTGATTTCAAACTGGCAGTCTATTAAACGAAGGGCCGTAAAGAACAGACAGAAAGAAAATCTATCGCGAATCCTGGGAGGCAAAGCTCTGGCGACCCAGAGCCAGGCGATAAAGTTCTTGCTTGACAAGCACAGATATTATGAGATGACCCCC